>JAZRQE010000043.1:0-64885 GCA_045649545.1 Acutalibacteraceae bacterium | reverse complement strand
CCCACCACAGTACAACGACAACCCAAGACATTTCAACACAATACAGGGAAACTGCAATCGTATGCGGTCGCATAAAAGAAAGGGCGATTTCTCGCCCTTTGCTTTATAATTCTTCGTTGTAGATTTTGTTCCAAGTTTCTTGTTCGTAATCTTCATAAGGTAATTCCCATACCCCGTTATTACCACTATTCACAAAATAGGATATATACTTAAATCGTTTCTGTGGTTCATCTTCGGTTTCTGCAAACAATTCTTTAAATGCCTTTTCGGTAATTACATTCGATTTGTTTTCGGGTGGGTATATCAATTCAAACTCGTGTCCATCCATTGTATATGTGATGGTGTTGAGTTTTTCTTCTGCACCTTTGCTATATCTTTTAAGAGCATTTTCACGATTTTTCTCGCACCTTTCATTGTACTGCTTAAAATCTCCATCAATATTACCTTTCATAATGCCCCACGCGAGCGATATATCGCTCGGTACGGTGGGGGTTATGTCATCAAAGGCATATTGACAAAATGCAGTCATAATCGCTTTGACTTGTTCAGGAGTGCCATTATAAATTAACTCCTTATAATTTCCATAAAAAATTGCATTGTTTGGTTTCTTTTTACTTTTCATAAATAAAAGTCCTTTCGTGTTTTAATATTTCTCTTACGAGATATTAAAAGTATGAAAGATGAAAACACAACACAATTTTTCTGCATAACTTTTTTCGGCACATTGACAAAATATAAATACTTTGGTATAATCTTATTTGTAAAAGGGGATGGCACCCATCACAAAAAACTGCTTTACAGTACAACAAGGGGGATGATACCCATAGAAAAAAACATTGTTGTTGTAGATGAACAAGGAAACGAATATGAAGCGACCTATCCAAAACGTGCAAAAGGTCTTGTTAAAAATGGTCGGGCACGCTTTATAGATACAAACAAAATATGTCTTGTGTGTCCGCCAAATAATATGGAGGATAACAATATGTCAAATACAACTAAAACTACAACTAAACCCAAAGAGAAACTTACAATTAACTATGTTCTCAATCAAATAGAACAAATCGTAAAAGATAATGAATATATTCATAATGCATTAGAACAACTTGCCTCAATGCCAAAATCAGACCCAGGTGATATTGCAGGACAAGAAAAAGCAAAAGCAATCGGCGACATTGTTCGTTGTAGAGAAACAACAAATCAACAAGCATTAAGATTATATGAAAAAATGTATGATGATTTAAAACCTCGTGAAGAAAGCACTAAAAATAAAGCATTAGAAATGCTTTCGGGAATTGTAAGAGAAGTGGGTTTTTATGAGTCTGAACAAGGTGCAGAAATACTTTCTAATATGTTAGATACAGTTAGACATATTGATTAAAACAAAAAAGATATGAGAGAAAACGAAATCTCTCATATCTTTTTTTGTGCCTTTATTTCCTTTTGCAAGGTTTCAAAAAGGAAGTCTATATCCTTTTCAACCACCTCTCGCTTTTGTTCTAAATCTTGTAGGGTTTCATTCATACTGTGTTCGCTCCTTTCGTTTTCTTTGCAATAAATATGAATGATATTTTTTGCAAATGCTGTCGGCAGACCTTACTGACTTGCATGCAAGTCGTAGTAAGTCATATTTCTGCGAAATAAAATCTGTTTTTCCATACTGATTTTGTAGAGCAGAGATATGACCGCACGAAAAAGCACCGTTTTCCAAGTGCTTTGCAGTAAGGTTGAACGGCGACACCTTTCCTTTCGTGTGTGTTGCCGTTTCTTTGCTCTCGCATATTAAGAGCAAAGGGGGATTTGTGATGAGTAATTATGCGATAATGCGATTTGCAAAATACAAGGTGGGTTCTGTTGCGAATATAGAGCGACACCAAAAACACAGGGAGCGACTACGAAATAGAAAACACCCTGAAAGAGAAAGTGAAAATCACACTTGGCAAAGGGGTGAGCAGACAATGACGCGAACAATAAAAAAGGCAATCAAAGAACAGGAACAAGCAACGGGGCGAAAGGTTCGCAAAGATGCGAATGTGCTTTGTGAGTTGGTTTTGACTTTTTCTCCGGAAATGGAAGATAAAATCAACTTGGTAGAATGGGTAAAGGCAAACTTTGCTTGGGTTCGTGATACCTTTGGTAAAGGTAAAATGATACGAGCAGATTTGAATAGAGATGAAACTACAACCCATTTGCATTGCTTTGTGATAATGACAGATGAGCAAGGCAAGTTCAATTCATCAAGATTTTTCAATAAGAAAAATCAAGTCATTGAATTACAGGACAGTTATGCAGAAGCGATGGCACCGTTCGGTCTTGTTCGTGGGGAAAGCAAAGAGCAGACAGGGGCAAGACACCAAACACTACACGAATGGCGACAGATAGAATGTGAGAGGTTGGAAAAGGAACTGCAAGAAATGACAGAGGGCATTTTCGCAGAAGAAAATGAAACCACCACACAAACCCTTGAAAATGATATTTTTGATGATTTAAGGTGATTTTATGTATGTAGATTCTAACTATGAAGACGTGTGCAAAAGGTGTAATGTTGAGAAATGGAAAAAGGCACTCCGTAATGCAGAAATACGAAAAGAAACTCAATGCACCTACGAACAAGCAGAACAGATATATAACGATGAGAAAGCAAAAAAAGATATGAGAGAAAACTAAAATCTCTCATATCTTTTTTGTTATATTTTCCACTCTATTGTATAATCGCCGTTTTCTTCGAGTAAAACTCGTTTAATAAGTTTGCGGTAAATCTCTTTTGCTTTTTCTACATCAGCAAGTTCCATTTCGATAATGTCAAAATTAAAGGCTTCATATCTAATAGGAGTGTATGTTGAAAGGTGCAATTCCTTTTCTTCTATTTGGTCTTGTAATTTCTCAATAGTATCTGCAAATGCTTTTTCTAATTTACTTTTACCCGAAGATAACAAAACGAGATTATCTCGTTTTTCAACTAATTCATTTAACTCTTCCTCTATTTTTTTATAACCTCTTTCACTTTCTTCAACTCGTTCTGCCAAATGCTTTATGACATCCAAAACTTTCATACGAATGCTTTTTCTTAATGCTTCAAAATCAACTGTTTTAAACTGTGCATCGCAACTATGCAAACCACGATTATTATAACAATCTAATTTAGGGTCATTGTAAATCTTGATAGCATATTCACATTTTGCACATTTCAAAAGACCTGCTAATTCTTTCAATCGTGTGGGTGCATTTGCTCTTTTGATTTGTTGGTTTTGTGCCAACCGTTCTTGCACCTTAACATATTGCCTTGATTTTATAAAGCCCTTAAAATTAGTTAAATAAACTGTTTGTTCCGACAAGTCAGTATATTTTCTTGTATTGTTGTTTGCAACCCTTTTACCGACTATTACTGCAGAACGAGTTCCATCCCATTCTTCTATGGGGTTAAGTATTTTTGCCTTTCTTGTTTTAAAAAACTTGTATAAAGTTTCATCCGCTATTGCATAAACGGGATTTTGTAAAATGCGACCGATAGTAACATTATCAAATGCTTTCCGTTTTCTGCTTTGATATCCCTTTTTTTCAAGCAATCTTGCCACCTTACCAAGCGACATTGAAAAATCATCTTCATAATGATTAAATGCTAATTTAATGGCGGTTATTTCTTCGCTAACTCTAATAAGTGTAGGTATATTATTTTTTGTTCTTCCGTTTTTAAATCCGTATGGTGCAGGACCACCCGCCCATCTGCCATCTTTTATCCGTTCGTAATAGTTGTCTTTAACACGGAGTTGAATTGACTCTCGTTCCATTTCCGCAAAAACCATTGCTATTTTTAACATACCACGACCCATAGGGGTGGTAGTGTCAAAAGTATCATTTACAGAACAAAACTCAATTTTGTGTTCATTAAAGATTTTATACATCCCCATAAAATCCAAAAGATTTCTGCTTATTCTATCAAGTTTATAAACAACGATTTTTGATATTTTACCACATTCTATATCTGCCATCATTCGTGTAAAATCAGGTCTGTGAATGTTTTTTCCTGAATAACCTTTATCCTGATATGTTTCTATTGTTTCGGTGTGTGGGGTGGCATTTATGTAATTAGTACATAGGTTAATTTGAGTTTCTATTGAGAGACTGTCTTTCTTATCTACTGACTGTCTCGCATATATCGCTATCATCTTCAACTTCCCCTTTTTTTGAAAATATAATATCAAGTATTTCTTTGAAAATCCTATCTTTTTCACTGCTTGAAGCACCACAAAAGATATCCTTTCCTTGCATATTATATCACATTATTACTTTTGTTGCAAGTGTTTCAACGTCCCATTGCAGTGTTTTCATTCCCATGCTTTCTACCGTTGAAACCACCTTATTATCATAGTCACCGTAAGGGCAACGGAAAAGCGTCGGTTTTTTGCCGGTTACCGCCTCAATCTTTGCATTACAGGAGGTCAACTGCTCTTTCATTTGAGTTTCACTTAACGAGGTCATATACGGGTGAGTTGCCGAGTGATTCATAACATCATTGCCCGCCTCACTCAACCTTTTGACCTCATCTGGGTACTTATCAACCCACTCACCTACCACGAAAAAGGTTGCCGGTGCATTATATTGTTTCAAAATACTAATCAATGTATCGGTATCATCCGCACCCCAAGCCGCATCAAACGTGAGTGCTATTTTTTTCTCCTCAGTCTTAACGCAGTAAATCGGCAACAGCCTATCCGACTTTGCAAAAGCATTAACCGAAATCGCAGTGCCGATAATCACCGCCAATAATAAACACCCCGCCGTCACCAGGTGCTTTTTTGTTAAAATTAAAAATTTCATTCTCGAATCCCCCATTCAATAAAAAGGTATGAATCACTGTCTGTCCTATATGCTTTTAACCGCAAGGATAAAAACGCAAAATCAAATAAATTTTAAACAATTTTTCAAACTTTTCAAGCAAAGTGCCTTTTATGGTACTTTATGTGCGGTATTATATACACGTAGGGTGAAGAAAACCCTTGACAAACGGCATGAAAGGTGCTAAAATATAGATACCGAACAAATGTTCGGAAAGGAGAAAAATTATGTTTATACTACAAACCGTTCTTGAGTTCAGCGTTGCAGGTTTTATCATTTGGGGTCTTTTTAATGAAAAGAAATTAATTAAATTTGAAGACCGTGTTATCGATTTTGTTAAACGTCACACTAAATCCTCTGCTAAAAAGCGTAACATGTATCGCCACGAATCGCGTTGCCAGAGGGATGACCGCACCTGTGCATAAGTGTCGTTTTTCTATCAATTTTCATCATCCTTTCTTTTTAATTTTCCAAGCAGAAAGCCGAGGGTTATTTATCCTCGGCTTTCTGCTTTGTTGATTGAAACAATTTTTAACATTAAAATTTTTCTACCATATTACAGACAAATATGGTATACTAATAATATACTTTTTATTTGAAAGGAAATTCACTTTGAAAGAACTGTTAAGGCTTATTCGTCACCGCAAAATAAAAGCACTGTTTATGGCTAAAACTCATAACACATTTATACAGTTTTTCCGCTATCTTTTCGTAGGTGGAATTGCCAGCGTTGTTGACTGGGTGGCACTTTGGCTTTTTTACAGCGTTATCGAAATTCCGGAATATATTTCTGTCGCTCTGGCTTTCCTTTGCGGTTTGTTCGTAAATTACATTTTGTCAATTCATTTTGTATTTACCGGCATCGCCAAAGACCAAAACCACTCAACCAAATTTTCGGTTTACTTCACTACCGGCGTAATCGGTCTTGTTTTGACCGAGTTATTTATGCTTTTGTATGACGGACTGCTTAATGTACATTATATGACCGCAAAAATCATCACAACTTTGCTCGTTTTCGGCTGGAATTTCGGCTCAAAGAAAATCATTTTATACAGAAAGCGTGACGACTCGTGAAGAAAATAATTATAATCGGTGCCGGCCCTGCCGGAATTACCGCCGCAGTTGAACTTTCTAAACAAAACACTTATGAAATAACTGTTTTAGAGGCTACTGACCGTATTGGCGGCATTTCGCAAACCGTACAGTATAACGGTAACAGAATGGATATCGGCGGTCACCGTTTTTTCTCTAAAGACCGCCGCGTCACTGCTTGGTGGGACGAGCTGTTGCCTTTACAAGGCTCGCCCGCTAAAGATGATTTGGCGTTCGACCGCCAAAAAGAGTTTAAGATGAACGGTCCCGACCCCGAACTGACCGATGTAGTTATGCTCAACCGCGACCGCATTTCGAGAATTTATTATAAAAATCACTTTTTCGATTATCCCGTAACATTAAAATGGGATACAATCAAAAATATGGGTTTTGTAACTACTGTTAAAGCAGGATTTTCCTACATTGGTGCTAAACTTCACAAACGCCCCGAAACCTCGCTCGAAAACTTTTACATAAACCGTTTCGGCAAGGTTTTGTACTCGATGTTTTTTGAAGGTTACACCGAAAAACTCTGGGGACGTCACCCGAGTGAAATTTCGGCAGACTGGGGTGCTCAGCGTGTAAAAGGGCTTTCAATCACCGCCGTTATTAAGGATATTCTTTCTAAAACTTTCGGTAAAAAACAAGAGGCAACCGAAACCTCGCTGATTGAGAATTTCCGCTACCCAAAATTCGGTCCCGGACAGTTGTGGGAGTTGGCACTCGAAAAAGCCATACAAAACGGTGTAAAATTTAAACCTAACTGTAAAGTTTGTGATTTTAATGTTCAAAATGGTATAATCACTGCTGTGAATTTCACTGATGCCGACGGCAAAACCGCAACTTTAGAGTCAGACATCGTCATTTCCACAATGCCCCTCAACGAGTTAGTCAGCGGTTTGGGTGACACTGTACCTGAAGACATCAAATCAGCGGCTTTTGGCTTGCCTTTCCGCGATTTTATGACGGTCGGTTTGTTGCTCAAAAAAATGAACCTTAAAAATAAAACCGATTACAAAACCTTTGGCAACATTGTGCCGGACTGTTGGATTTACGTACAGGATACAAGTGTGAAATTAGGTAGAATTCAGGTATTCAACAACTGGTCACCCTATTTGGTCGCCGACCCTGAAAACACCGTTTGGGTGGGGCTTGAATACTTCTGCCGCGAGGGTGACGAGCTTTGGAATATGACCGACAGTGACGCGGTAAGTCTTGCGGTAAAAGAGCTCAATTCAATCGGTGTTATTGACGAGGCGGATGTGCTTGACAGTCACCGCGAATTGATAAAGAAAGCCTACCCCGCTTATTTTGACACCTACAGTCAAATGGATAAGATTATCGGGCATTTGAACACCTATCAAAACCTTTACTGTATCGGCCGTAACGGTCAGCACCGCTACAACAATATGGACCATTCAATGGCAACAGCCTTTGAGGCGGTAAATTGTATTGTTAACGGAATTTCTGACAAAACTGCCATTTGGAATGTCAATACCGAAAAAGAATACCACGAAGAACAAAAGTAAAAATACCTTTACACAAAAAAGACAACCCGCTAACTGCGGGTTGTCTTTTTATCATATATAAATACTTTTACTTATGGTTTGGTATATGTTCAACAATATCTGATATAGAACAATCTAACAACTCACAAAGGTCATCTAAAGTGTTTGTTGAAACCGACATATTTTTACGCAAACGCTGAACGGTACTTCCGCTTATATTAAGTTTAACTCTTAAAGTATAAGTGGACATTCCCTTTTTCTTTAATGTTTCCCACAACGGAGTATAAGTTATCATAATATACCTCCAAAATATCTTGCATATTTTTATTATGCTCGATATAATGGTCATATAAAATGCTCGAATATTGGGCATATCGGGAGATAGTTATGGTTTGTACTTTCTTCGGTCATAGGAATGCACCCGAAACAATAAAAACGGCTTTGAGGGCAACTTTGATTGATTTAATTGAAAATAAAAACGTAAATATGTTTTATGTCGGGAACAACGGTGCATTTGACCGAATGGTACGAGAATTACTTAAAGAATTTAAAACAACATACAATATAAATTACTATGTTGTACTCGCATATATCCCACAAAAAATGGACGATAACGATTATACGGACAGTATTTATTTTGATGAATTAAATGTAAAGCCGTACAGAGTACGAATTGCTGAAAGAAATAAATTGATGATAGAAAAATCGAATTTTGTGGTTACTTATGTGACGCATATCACCGGCGGTGCAGCAGAATTTAAAGCCCTTGCCGAAGAAATGGAAAGATAGTTATAAATATTTCATAATTAAATATTAAAAAGGGAGACAGCTTCTTTACGAAGTGTCTCCCTTTGTTTTTTATATAATTACTTTTTAGCGGCGATTGCCTTCTTTGCTTTCTCAACAATGTCTTTAGCACGAAGACCAAAGATATCAAGCAACTCATTTGCAGGACCTGACATACCGAATGTATCCTCAACACCGACCTTAACAACCGGAACGGGGCAGGTTTCGGTAACAACCTCTGCAACTGCAGAACCAAGTCCACCGATAACTGAATGCTCCTCGGCAGTAACAATCGCACCGGTTTCACGGGCGGCTTTTTCGATAATCTCGCGGTCAATCGGCTTAATGGTAGCCATATTGATAATTCTTGCCGAAATACCCTCTGCTGCCAACAAATCGTAAGCCTCTAATGCCTCTTTAACTAAAAGACCGGTGGCAATAACGGTAACATCAGTACCGTTCTTTAATTCAACACCCTTGCCGATTTCAAACTTATAGCTGTCATCAAACACAACCGGAACGGCAAGACGACCAAAACGCATATAAGCGGGACCATCCATCTCAGCAACAGCAAGCACTGCCTGACGAGCCTCTACAGCATCAGCAGGATTGATGATGGTCATACCGGGAATTGTACGCATCAAAGCAATATCTTCACAGCACTGATGTGTAGCACCATCCTCACCAACCGAAATACCGGCGTGAGAAGCACCAATTTTAACATTTAAATTAGGATAACCGATTGAGTTTCTAACCTGCTCGAAAGCACGACCTGCGGCAAACATTGCAAACGAGCTTGCAAAAACCATTTTACCGGTCGATGCAAAGCCTGCAGCAACACTCATCATATTCTGCTCGGCAATACCGCAGTTGTAAAAACGCTCCGGATGTGCCTTTTTAAAAGTACCGGTCTTGGTTGCGGCGGCAAGGTCAGCATCTAAAACGATAAAGTCATCTCTTTTTTCGGCAAGCTCTACCAAAGCGGCACCATAAGCATCACGGGTAGCAATATTTTTTACTTCAGCCATTTTTGTTTCCTCCTTAATCCAACTCGGCAATTTTCAAATCTAATTCTGCCAAAGCGGCGGCAGCCTGTTCGTCATTCGGACCTGCACCGTGCCAATTAACCTGATTTTCCATAAACGAAACATCCTTGCCCTTAATTGTGTTGGCAATGATAGCGGTCGGCTTGTCGGTACACTTTTCAGCAGCGGCAACTGCGGCTTCGATTTGGTCGAAATCATGGCCGTCAATGACAATTACGTTCCAGTTAAATGCCTCAAATTTCTTGTCAAGCGGCAGCGGAGAGTTAACCTCTTCAACGGTACCGTCAATCTGCAAATGGTTAAGGTCAACAAAAACGGTTAAATTATTAAGATTCTTGTGAGCGGCAAACATAGCGGCTTCCCAAACCTGACCCTCTTCCGACTCACCGTCACCGATAATGGCGTATACGCGGTAATCGTCACCAAAGTGCTTGGCAGACAAAGCCATACCTGCGGCAGCAGAAATACCCTGACCTAAAGAGCCTGTCGACATATCAATACCCGGGATACCTTTTTTATCAGGGTGACCCTGCAACATTGCATAAGGTTTGCGGAGTTTTTCAATTTCTTCTACGGGGAAGAAACCGCGAACAGCCAAAACACCGTAAAGTCCCGGTGCGGCATGTCCTTTAGACAAAACCAAGCGGTCGCGACCCTCCATTTGAGGATTCTTCGGGTCAATATTCATTTTATCGAAATACAGATATGTCAAAATATCTGCACAAGACAAACTACCGCCCGGATGACCGGATTTAGCACGGTTTGTACCAATAATAACCTGCCTTCTGGCTTGTAAGGAAAATTTTCTTAATTCCTTTTTTCTTTGCTCGTTCATTTTGAACCTCCAAAAATATATATTATATTTCTTTTAAACTGTTTAAGTACGAACTGAAATACTCGGGCACTTCACTCGTAAATTCCAAATATCTGCCGGTTTTCGGATGTATAAATCCAATCAAACCTGCGTGTAAACACTGACCCTGAAGTTTAGTAATAACCTTTTTAGGTCCGTAAACGGGGTCGCCTGCAATTGGGTGTCCCAAGGACGCCATATGCACCCTGATTTGATGCGTGCGTCCGGTTTCAAGACGGCATTTGATGTACGTAAAGCCATCAAAACGTTGCAACACCTCATAATGTGTTACTGCCGGTTTTGAATTGACATACACAATAGCCATTCGTTGGCGGTTTTTAGGGTCACGCCCAATTGGTGCGTTAACAGTGCCACTGTCTTGCTTTAAATTTCCGTAAACAACTGCTCTATACTCGCGGGTAAAGGAATGTTCCTTTATCTGCTCGGCTAAAGAGCGATGAGCCGCATCGTTTTTTGCAACAATCAACAACCCGCTTGTATCCTTGTCAATTCGGTGAACAATGCCGGGACGCATAACACCGTTTATACCCGACAAACTGCCCTTACAGTGGTAAAGCAGGGCGTTAACCAACGTACCGTCGGGATTGCCGGGTGCGGGATGCACAACCATACCTTTAGGCTTATTAACCACAAGCAGGTCATCGTCCTCGTACACGATGTCAAGCGGAATGTCCTCCGGTAACGCTTCAGGCTCTACTAATTCCGGAACTTCAACCGAAACTTCATTACCCATCATTACCTTATTACTTTTCTTGGCGAGTTTACCGTTGACAGTGACCTTGCCACTGTCAATCAACTCTGCGGCAAGCGAACGCGAAATATCAAGTTCACTTGAAATAAACGCGTCAAGCCTTACACCGTCTACGTTAGATAAAAGTATCTCAGTTGCCATTGTTCTGTTCGCCGACTTTTATATTTTCAGCTTCAATCTCACTGTCCGACTTGGCGTTGATTTTTGCAATACCATTTTTACGACGGGCATCCTTAACAAAATCCATAATAAAATACAACAAAATTAAGCCTGCACCGACGCAAACCGCAATATCGGCAACGTTAAAGACGGGAAATTCAAAAAAACCGAATTCCAAGAAATCAACAACGTGTCCGCCTCTGAAAACGCGGTCAATGAGATTACCGATACCGCCGCCTAAAACCAAGCACAAAGCCCAGAACATACACCGGCTTTCAAAGGTTTTTCTAATCAACATTCCAATGCAGATTATCATAATAACGCATGTAACCGTGATTAAAAACCAGGTTTGACCCTGAAAGATGCCGAACGCGGCACCGGTGTTAGGCGGTATACGGTTGAAATTTATAACATACGGGATTACGGTGATTACCTCGTCAGGCTCCATAAAAACCGTAACCAAATACTTGGTTAACTGGTCAATGCCTACGACCAAAACACCGCAAATTATGGCTAAAACAGCTGACATAATTTACTCCTAAAACTTATTTTACGATGTTGCGGCAACGCTCACAAAGTGTGGGATGCTCGGTATCCTTACCTACGGTTTCGCTAAAGCTCCAGCAACGCTCGCACTTTTCACCGGCAGCGTGAGTAACAGTAACACCAATGCCGCTGTCACCCTTATGGTCACCGCCGTTGCCCTCAACCAGCTCGACCGAGGAAACGATAAATACGGTAGAAAGAATATCCTCAACACTCTTTAAGAAAGCAAACTGCTCACCCTCAGCATAAACAGTAACTGCACCCTCTAAAGATGCACCGATGATTTTTTCAGTACGGGCAAGCTCCAAAGCCTTTTTAACATCATCACGGATAGCGTGGATTTTCTCCCAACGCTGGAGCAACTCATTGTCAACCTCACCCGAAACTTTTGGGAAATCATTAAGCACAACGTTTCTTACGTCGTCGCCTGCTTTATGAGGCATAAACTTCCAAATTTCGTCCGAAGTAAAGCTTAAAATCGGGGCGATAAGACGGGTAAGCACGTGCAAAACCTTGTAAATTGTGGTCTGTGCGGCACGGCGAGTTTCAGAATCCTTGCCCTCAACATACAATCTGTCCTTAGCGGCATCAAGGTAGAAGTTAGACATATCCAATACACAGAAATTGTGAATTGCGTGGAAAATGAGATGATACTCAAAATTCTCATAAGCCTTGATACACTCGTTGGTCACCTGGTCAAGACGCATTAATGCGAACTTATCCATTTCGTGCAACTTACAGTCACATACTGCATCCTTATCGGGGTCAAAATCACTGATGCAGCCCAAGATAAATCGAGCAGTATTACGGATTTTTCTGTAAATTTCACTTAATTGCTTCAAAATATCTTTGGAGATACGAATATCGGCATGATAATCGGAAGAAGCAACCCAAAGTCTTAAAATATCGGCACCGTACTGACTTACAATATCGTCAGGGTTGATGGTGTTACCGATAGATTTAGACATCTTTTTGCCCTCACCGTCAACAACCCAACCGTGTGTAACAACGGTTTTGTAAGGTGTTCTTCCGTAAGCGGCAACCGAAGTAAGCAACGACGACTGGAACCAACCACGATACTGGTCAGCACCCTCTAAATAAAGGTCAGCAGGGCTTGAAAGCTCGTCACGCTCATCCATAACTGCGGCGTGAGACACACCCGAGTCAAACCAAACGTCCATAATGTCGGTTTCTTTCTTAAACTCGGTGCAACCGCATTCACACTTAAAGCCTTCGGGCATTAAATCCTTTTCAGAAAGCTCATACCAAGCGTCAGCACCCTTTTCACGGAAAACACTAACAACCTTAGCGATGGTTTCGGGAGTGATAGCCTCTTTGCCGCAATCCTTACAATAGAAAATCGGAATCGGCACACCCCAAGTACGCTGACGGGAAATACACCAGTCACTGCGGTCGCGAATCATACCGGTGATGCGGTCTTCACCCCAACCGGGTACCCATTTTACACTCTTGATTTCCTCAATTGCCTTGTCAGCAAAAGCAGAAATTGAGCAGAACCACTGCTCGGTAGCACGGAACAAAATGGGAGACTTACAACGCCAACAGTGAGGATACTGGTGGATAATTTTCTCTAAAGCAAACAAATTACCGGTTTCGTCCAACTTAATGGCAATAGCCTTGTTGGCTTGGTCGGTGGTTAAGCCTTGGAATTCACCTGCATCAGCAGTCATAACACCCTTGTGGTCAACCGGTACAACCATACCTACTTCGGGGTAGTTACGGCAAACCTCAAAGTCATCAACACCGTGACCGGGAGCGGTATGAACACAACCTGTACCGCTTTCCAAGGTGACGTGGTTACCAACGATTACCAACGAAGTACGGTCGATAAACGGATGAGCACACTTAATATACTCAAGGTCAGCACCCTTAACAGTACCGATAAGCTCAAATTCTTCAATCTTTGCAGCCTTGAAAGAATTTGCGGCAAGTTCCTCTGCCATTACAAAATACTCACCGTTTGCCTTATATAAACCGTAATTATAGTCAGGACCTACACAAATTGCAAGGTTAGCAGGTAAGGTCCAAGTAGTAGTAGTCCAAATTACAAAGTAGGTCTTGGAAAGTTCAGCACCAAGCGAGGTCAAAACACCCTTATCATCGGTAACGTTGAACTTAACATAGATAGAATGGCAAGGGTCCTCAGCATACTCAATTTCAGCCTCAGCCAAAGCAGTCTGACACTCAGGGCACCAATAAACCGGCTTTAAACCCTTATAAATATAACCCTTTTCTGCCATTTTACCGAAAATCTCGACCTGCTTTGCAACATAATCATTTGTAAGAGTTAAATAAGGATGAGCCCAATCGCCCAAAATACCCAAACGCTCAAACTGATGACGCTGGTCGTCAACAAAGCCCAAAGCAAAGTCACGGCAGATTTTACGAAGCTCCAAAGCCGAAACCTGTGCAGTCGAGCTTACACCTGCTTTTTTACGTGCCTTTAACTCGGTCGGCAAGCCGTGAGTGTCATAGCCCGGCACATAAGGAGCTTTAAATCCCGACATATTTTTGTAACGAAGAACAAAGTCCTTTAAGCTCTTATTCAAAGCGGTACCCATATGAATGATACCGTTAGCATACGGAGGACCGTCATGCAAAATATAGCTCGGCTTACCTTCGTTTTTCTTCATCAATTCGCCGTAAATGTCGCTATCCTGCCACTCTTTTAAAGCTTCAGGCTCGCGGGTGGGCAAACCTGCTCGCATAGGGAATTCTGTTTGGGGCAGGTTCAGTGTCTCATTGTAATCCATTATTTTAACTCCAATCTAAATCTATATAGCCGTAAAAGATAACCCCTTTTAACGGCACATTCTCACGGCACGCCGAAAAGCACACCGTGAGAAACAATTTACTTAAGCAAACGCGAATAATCCGAACCTGCCTAAAATGGCATAATCTCGGCATTTTTCGGTTTGTCATCGTCCGTAGGCTTAATTATTTTTTCTTGCGACGGAAAAAAAGTCTCGGCTCGTCATCCTCGTCATCAAAATCATCATCACTAAATGTGATGTGGTTCTTTTGAACCACCGGTTCTTCAGGTTCTGAAGCAATTACAAAAGGCACGGCTTCGTCCTCTTCTTCATCCTCAACTACTTCGAACTTAACCGAAGCTTCTGCATTAAACGTAAGTTGAGCTTCCTCTTCTTCCTCAACGGTAGGCTCCGAAACAGGCTCTTCAGGAATCTCAGGTTCTTCTTCCTGCTCAATTACCGGCTCGGCTACAGCCTCAACCGGAGCTTCTGCCTCGGCTTCAGCTTTGACTTGTGCTTCTGCCATTTCCTTAGCAATTCTTTCCTCAACTGCAACCTTTAAAAGTTCATCAGGGTTGCTAAAATCAACCGAAAGCACCTGCTTTGAACGTTCCATATTAAAAGGAATCTCGCCAGGCAACTGATTAATAAGCTCAACCAAAGCACTGCACTGCTGTGAGGCTTTTTTGCGGAAATCCGAAACCTCAATCTTCAAGCGGTCATAAAGCTTTTGCTCAAGCTCAATGCTTTCCTTAGCCTCGGCAACGATTATTTCGCCCTCTTTAACTGCGGCGGCAATAATCTTGGCAGCCTCAGTTTCGGCGGTTTCGCCAAGCAATATAGCCTTTGCCTCTGCCTCAGAAATCACTTCGCGAGCCTTAATGTCAGCCTCGGCAAGTTTCAAATTAGCTTCAGCAACAATACGCTCAGCCTCAGCCTTAGAATCCTCAACAACCTGGTCAGCAACACGCTGTGCACTAACCAAAACATTTTGAATGCCGGTAGCGGTCAAAGCGGCTTCAGGGGCATGCTTTCCCATCTCCTGTAATTTACGCTCGGCATCGTTCTTCTGTTTTGTAAGGATTTCAATCTGTGAAGCTACCTCTTCTAAAAACAGTTCAACATCACTCTGCTTATAACCACCCATAGGGCCTTTCTGAAATTCCATATCACGGATTTGTTCAGGTGTTTTCATAATTTTCCTCCGAGAAGTCAAATATATTTTCTATAAATAATGGCAATCCTGCCTTTTTTGGTTATTCGGTCACACCGGTCAACGATAAATTTACCAAAACGGCGTACAGTGACAGTATCACCTGCTACAACTTCGGCCGTCAGCTTTAAAACCTCAAGTCCCCGAAGTGCAACACTACCGGTTTCTATAAGCTCGCAGGCTTTATTACGTGAGCAATTACACAGTTCGGCAACAACACAGTCAAGCCTTAAAGATGCCACAGTGCCGCTATTTTCGGTAAAGCGGTGAGCTATCGGCAACTCTAAATCATCAAAGTCCTCTGTGATTTCAACACCGCACGACGCGATTTTAACAATGTCAGCCTTAATATGCGAAGCCACCGACTGTGCCGTGAATACGACCGAAAACTTATCACCTATAAGAATATCTCCGACTGTATCGCGTTCAATCCCCGCAGACATTAAAGCACCCAACACATCCCTGTGTGTCAGTGTCTTAATACCTTTATTCTGAATTTTAAGTCTTACAATAGGGAACGTTTCATTTTCCGGCTCACACCAGTCAGGAAACACGCCGAAATACACGCGTTCAGCACCGTCGTACCCGCCGTAAAGTTTAAATTTACAACGCGACTTTTCGGCAATCGCCACAGCAATTGCCGCACCACTCATATCAAGAAAACCCACGAACTTGGGCACTCCCCGTGTTTCGGCATACCTTATCGCGTCCTGAATTCGTGCTTCTAAAATCGCACGAGTTTTAGCATCCATTAAAAGTATGTACTACCGCTGTCAAGTTCGTCAAGAAGCAATTCACCCATAACATCAACATTGCTGGGGGTGATGATATATGTGCTGTTAGCAACCTTCTTGATTCTACCGCCGTGAGCATAAGCAGCACCGCTCAAGAAATCGAGCAATCTGCGCTGAGTTTCACGGTTAGCAACCTCTAAATTCAAAACAACAGTTCTGCCGTCAGCAAGATGGTCGGCAATATTGGGAGCATCCTCAAATCTTTCAGGTTTAACAAGGGCTACCTGAAGTTGAGAATTTACACGGGTGACAGTACCGGACTTTGCTTTACGCTCGCTGGGGAACTGAGTGGTTTTTTCTCTCTCGTAAGAACGGCCGGTAGATGAAGAATAATAATCGTTGCTTGACGGAACCTCACGCGAGGTTTCCACAGTCTCCTCATAATCTTCGTCTTCGTCAGTTGCACTCATAATGTCCTTAATCTTATCAAAAAAACCCATTTTCAAATCTCCTTCGATTATAATTTATTTTAATTTTTTACTTGGTCTTTGAATAGTCACGCTGACCGAAAAGCGAGGTGCCGATGCGAACAATATTCGCTCCGCACTTAATGGCATCTTCAAAATCACCGGACATACCCATAGACAAGTATACCATATCTATATTATCCTTTATTTTGGCTCTAATGTCAATAAACAGTTTGCTCATTTTTTCAAAATATTGCATACTTTTTTCGTTATTATCACAAATCGGCGGTATTGTCATCAAGCCTTTAACTTTTATAAACGGCATTTTGCTGATTTCGACTATCTTTTCTTCCAATTCCTCGGGTGAAAAACCTGACTTGCTTTCTTCGTTCCCTATGTTTACTTCAAGCAAAATATCCATTGTTTTATTGAGCTTTTCGCAAAGTCGGTTAATTTCAGCGGCAAGTTTTACCGAATGAACCGATTCAATCATTTCAACCTCGCCGACAATGTCCTTAACCTTGTTGGTTTGCAAATGACCGATAAAGTGGCGGTGAGCGTCAGGCAACAGTTCATCCTTTTTGCTTAAAAATTCCTGCACGCGGTTTTCACCAATATATTTAACACCGCTTTTTATTGCGTGGTTAATAACCTCAACCGGAACGGTTTTGGTCGCAGCAAGCATAATGATATCGCAAGGACTTTTGCCAACCTGCTTAGAGGCTAATGCAATTCTTCTGTTTATATCCTCAAAATTGCGGTCAAACCATTCTATTTTTTGGGAGATTTCAATTGATAAATTTTCCGTCATACAAATTCTTTCCTTTAACAATTACCTCATCATAAATGCGGAGGTGTTTTTTATCCGCCGAGGCTTCCTGCTTAACAATCGAGTAGTTTTCACCCTGCCAAAGCACCTCTACCGGCAAAAACTTAACCTGCGAAGCGATGAAAACATAAACGCCTTTCTGCCCGTCAACAAAACGGATTGCACGGTTGTCAACCTTCAAGCCCTCATGCTCCTCGTAAACAATTGTAACATCGAGCTGTCTCTGTTGAGCCAACTCATTGTTCATCGTATCAACAGTAAATACCACAACCGCCTCACCCTGAACCGACTGCTTATTGATGTACTTTACAGTGACTTCAAGCTCCGGCACCGACTGCAAATCGGTTTTAATCATAACCTTTGAACCAAGCCTCAAATTAAGGGCCTCGGAAAACGGGATGGCGACCGCAATGTACCATTCATAATCGCTGACTATCTTACACACTGCCGATGATGATACAGCACCTTTTTTAATGCTTTTCAAGGTGTCGGCATTTAAGTTTTCCAAATCTTCTACCAAAACGGCATCTTCATAACCGTCAACCGAATAAATAACGTGACCCGATTGCGGAGACACGATTTCTGCCGTTGCGGCGTTTAAAGAAGCCTTTAAACTATCCCTTTGCGACTTCAAAGAGGATATAAGTGCGTTAAAATCGGTCACTTCTCCTGTTATTATCTGCCGTCTTGCCATATTTTCCAAAAGAGCGTCATAACTTTCGGTTTTATTGACCTTCCCACCCTGCGTTGCCGAAATCACGCCGTAAATTTCCTTGTGAATATTGCGATTTACCGAGGTAATATCAGCCGCATTAAGGTCATTATATGTCTGTATTTTCTGCAAGGTTGCAATCCTGCGGTCCAATTCCTCAACCTTGACACGGTTGTCCGCATCAGCAGAGGTTGGGTATGACACAGCCACAACGCCGCCCTTTGAAACGCGTCCACCGTCACTGACCTCATAACTCAAAACGCCGCTGACAGTATCCTCTAACACTGTTTCGTTGCGGATTATAAATCCGGCAGTATCAAAGCCGGTGTATGTCGAATATGAAAACACCGTATCGGTAGTAACCGGCACCACAACGGCAGAGTAAATCTGCACAATGATGTATACTACCAAAAAGATAGCGGCGGCCCATTTTACCACCTTTAAAACACTTGAGTTTAACATTCGACCGCCTCCATTTCAACGCTCTAATTATAATTTACAATCTCATTTAATAAATTCAAGTGCATCTGTCAAAACATCGTCTGTTTCGTCAGCATAAATCCAATTGATTTTTTCATTTTTACGAAACCAAGTTAACTGACGCTTTGCATAATGCCTTGTTTCGGTTTTAAGGTTTTCTACCGCAGTTTCCAACGGCATTTCACCTTTAAAATATCGGAAAAATTCCTTATGACCGATTGCCTGCACCGAGGTTTTACCGCAATCACTTAAAAACGCTGTTTTTGCTTCCTCCAACAACCCGTTTTCAAGCATAATATCAACACGTCGGTTAATGCGGTCATACAAAACCTCGCGATTACGGTAGGTAATACCTATCCATACACAATCATATCGGTCGCCCGAAAGTTTTGATTCTTTATCAAGTTGGCTTTTTGTTTTACCGTGAATACGGTAAATTTCCAAGGCCCTTAATATCCTTTTGCGGTCATTTATATGATATTTAGCCGCAGTTTCGGGGTCAATCTCACGTAAAAGTTCCAGCATTGCCTCGACGCCTAATTCGTCAGCTTGCTTTTCAAGTTCTAACCTTACCGAATCGGAGTTCTCATCCAAAAAATTTATCCCCGAAATGAGCGAATCAATATAAAGACCCGTTCCGCCAACAATTATGGGCAATTTTCCACGCGAAATAATATCATCAATAACTGTTTGTGCCTGTTTTATAAATTCTGCAACCGAAAATTTATCCGAAGCCTCGGCAAAACCGACTAAATGATGCGGTACGCCTTTAGTTTCGTCAGCAGTGGGTGCGGCGGATGCTATCGGCATATTTTTATAAACCTGCATCGAATCGCACGACACAACCTCACCGTTTAAGGCTTGGGCCAATTTCACTCCCAAAGCGGTTTTTCCCGAAGCAGTAGGTCCAACAACGGCTAAAACCTTTTTCAAATCTGCCATTACTGTATCCTTCCAAACTGCTTTTCGATTTCGCGTTTTGTAAGCTCAATCGCCACAGGACGTCCATGCGGACAGTACATAATTTCTTTAGAGCCTAAAACCGTTTTAGCGAGTGCAATTAACTCTTCCATCGAAGAAAGATTACCCGCTTTTACAGCAGAACGGCAGGAAACGGTTTCATAAATACGCTCCAATCGCTCAACCTCAACGGTGGCTTTTTCGCTTAAATTAGCGGCAAGCTCCGAAACCAATGACGAAACATTTTCCCCTGCCAAAGTAGAGGGAACTGTACGCACAAGCACAGTACCGTCGCCGTAATCGTCAATCTCAAAGCCTGCCTTTTCCAAGAGTTCGAGATTTTCTGTTACAACGGTGTACTCATCCTTTGTCAAGGTAACCTGCTCGGGTGAAAGTAATATCTGCGGATGGTTTTCTGCCTCGAATTTCAGTTTATTAAACAAAATCCGCTCGTGTGCGGCATGCTTGTCAATAAGATAAAGGCTCTCACCTTTTCTGACAATAATATAGGTCGAAAACGCCTCGCCTATATACTCAATATCCATTTCAAGTGAAGGCTCTTCGAGTTCCTTTTCAACGTTAACTTCACTTACCTCAACCGCATTTTCGGGTGTAGGTTCAGAAATAATCGGCTCAGCCTTCTTAACCGTTTCTACCTCTGACTTCACGTCAGGTTCGACGGGTTTAGTTTCAATGAATTCAATATCCTCAATATTAGTTGCTGTTCTTTTGCTTTCGGTGTCATTCTTTTCGGCATCCTGCCACGGAAAATAACTCTGTTTAGTTTCTTCATTGGGCTTCTTTACTACCGGCACTTCATAACGGTAACCGCCACCCACAGTATTTTGTGATAGCAGTGTACTTTTCTTGCTCTGTTCGGACAGCATTTTAGCGTACGCATTAAGCGGGTCACTTTTTGCCTTTTCCACTCCCGGCAAAACGGTCTGACGGTACTCATCTGCCGTCATTCTAATCTGACCGTGACCTTTTTGTAAGTTCATTTCAGGTCGGCTGTCGCCCTTAGCCAACGCATTTTTAATGCTGAACATAACACAGTCAAAAATCCTGCGTTCGTCAGAAAATCTAACCTCTGTTTTGGCAGGGTGAACGTTGATATCCACCGCACCGTAAGGCACTGTCAAATGCAAAACGGCGGCAGGATAACGACCTACCATTGCCATATTTTTATAAGCCGCCTCCAAAGCCGAGGCAACCGTACCCGACCGTACATAACGGCCGTTTAAAAAGACAAACTGTGCATTACGTTTCGGTCTACAAGCGGTCGGCTTGCAGGTGAAACCCGAAACCTTTATCCCCTGTAATTCACCCTCAACCGGAATAAGTGTTGAAGCAAAATCTCTGCCACATACCTGATAGACAGCCGACATTAATTTCCCATCGCCGGGCGTTGCAAAAACCTGCTTGCCGTCTCGGATAAACCGCACAGAAATTTCAGGGTGTGATAACGCAATATGGTCTAATATAGCACCTACCGAGTTACCCTCGGCAACGTCCTTTTTCAAAAACTTCATTCGTGCAGGGGTGTTAAAAAACAAATCACGAACAATTATGGTTGTGCCGTCGGGACAACCGGCATCTTGAACACTGATTTCAGAGCCACCCTCGGATGAATAGGCAGTACCAAATTCGTCCGATTTACGTTTGGTAAGCATATCAATACGGGAGACCGAAGAAATAGCCGCCAAGGCTTCACCGCGGAAACCCAAGGTAGCAATACTGTTTAAATCGTCAGCAGTGGACACTTTGCTTGTTGCATGACGCTTAAATGCCACTGTGACATCCTCGCGTGCAATACCACAACCGTTGTCGGTAACACGCATAAAGGTGACGCCGCCATTCTTAATCTCAACCGTTATGAGCGTTGAGCCTGCATCTATTGAGTTTTCAACCAATTCTTTGATAACCGACGACGGACGTTCAACAACCTCTCCCGCAGCAATCAATTCAGCAACCTGTTTAGGCAATACGTTTATTAAAGACACAAAGGCGACCTCCCTTCAAAATCAAACTACAACAAATTATTCTATCAATCGTTAAATGCCGACATCAAAAGTTCTTCAAATTCCTTAACCATGGGTTGTACTTTGGATTTACTCTCCTTATAGCCAAAAAGCGAGAAAACTCCGAAAACAGAAATCAAAAATAACGGAATATAAATTGCCAAATGAATGACGTCAGTAAGCTGAAATTTCAACAAAATTGTCAGCATTGCGATAAGGGGAACCAAAAAACAAATGATTGACAAAATCCTTGTATACCAACTGATTAAGCGGTCATAAACAAAGGCGTATTCTATCTTTGTACCGCTTTCGGTGGGTTGTAAATCAACCAACATACAGTAATTTTCATATGTATCATTTTTGTCTTCCACAATTTTATACTCCAGCTTGAAAACACCGGTTTCACGGTTAACACTGCCTGAAAGACGTGAGCCGTTTTCATCAGACAACGCATTTTCAAATGTGTCTAAAACCTCCGTATAAGGTAAATCAAGCATTGCACGTCTGCGTTTTCCCAAGACTTTATATCTACTACCAATATTCATTTTCTTTCCCCACCTTATTTTATTTCTTTAGCCTTTTGAACAAAGCCGTTTAATGCGGTCATGCACTCAATAGGTGTTAACGTGTTAACATCTAAAAGTTTCAATTCCTCTAATAACTGCTTTGCACCGTGAAGCTCAATTGTAATCTGCGCATCGGTTTCGTCGGTTGCAAACTTCGGTGTGGTATCAGCACCCTCGGTTTCGAGCGTCTTCAAAACCTCTTTTGCTCTCTCAATTACCGAATTAGGAATTCCCGAAAGCTTGGCAACCTCAACGCCATAGCTGTCATCGGCACCGCCACGCACAATTCGGCGTAAAAATGTAATATCGTCACCGCGTTTTTTAACGGCAACATTGTAGTTTTTAACGCCCTCAAGCTGACCTTCCAATGCCGTCAACTCATGGTAATGCGTTGCAAACAGTGTTTTTGCGCCTATCTTTTTCTTGTCGCAAACATACTCCAAAACGGCTCTCGCAATCGACATACCGTCATAGGTTGAAGTACCTCTGCCGATTTCATCCAAAATAAGCAGGCTTTTTGATGTGGCGTTTTTCAAAATATACGCAACCTCGCTCATTTCAACCATAAAGGTTGACTGACCCGAAGCCAAGTCATCCGAAGCACCGACACGGGTAAACACTGCGTCGGTTATGGGAATTTCAGCACTTTCGGCCGGTACAAACGAGCCGATTTGTGCCATTACGGTTATAATTGCAACCTGCCTCATATAGGTTGATTTACCTGCCATATTAGGTCCGGTAATAATAGCACAACGGTTGTTGCCGTTATCCAAAACCGTATCGTTAGGTACAAACGGCATTGAACTAATCTGCTCAACCACGGGATGCCTGCCCGCAACAATGTTTAATACGCCAGTGGTGTTAAGCGTCGGTCGGCAATAGTTGTTTTTAACCGCAACCTCTGCCAAAGAACACAAAACGTCTAAAAGACCTAACGCATCGGCAGTTTTCTGTACCCTCGGTAATGCATCGGCAACGGTTTTACGCACCGAGTCAAATATTTGAAACTCTAACTGTGCACCGTGTTCCCTTGCACCCAAAACGCGAGCCTCAATATTTTTCAGCTCGTCGGTGATATAACGTTCACAGTTAGTCAGGGTTTGTTTTCTTATGTAATGGTCAGGTACCATATCTTTAAAGGAATTGGTAACCTCAATATAATAACCGAAAACCTTATTGTAACGTACCTTTAAGGTTTTAATTCCGGTTTTTTCACGTTCAAAAAGCTCAATGTCGGTAATAATATCCTTTCCGCCTTTAAGGTCAGAACGAAGTAAATCAACCTCAGAATTGTAACCCTCTTTGATAATTCCGCCCTCACGAACCGAGAACGGAGGCTCGTCGACAATAGCACGGTCAATAAGGTCGCACAGTTCTTCGAGCGTGTCGATATCGTTATTAATACCACTTAAAATCCTGCTTTTAAGTGTAGTCAACTGTCCTTTTATAGCGGGTAACATCTGCATTGTAGCACAGAGTGAGCGAAGCTCACGTCCGCCGGCAGTGCCATAAACAATTCGGGTCATAAGACGCTCAATATCGTGAATTCCCGCTAAAAGCTCTCTTATTTCACCCAAGGTTACAGTGTTTCCAACTAACTCGTCCACGCCGTTGTAACGGGTTTCCAAGGCTAAACGGTCCATAAGCGGCTGACAGATAATTTTACGCAAAAGACGTTTGCCCATTGCAGTTTTGGTCTTATCTAAAACCCATAACAGCGAGCCTCGTTTTTCTTTGTTACGCATAGTCTCGCAAAGCTCAAGGTTACGCATAGCAGTGACATCAATCTTCATAAACTGGTTGTCGGTATAAAGATTAACATCAGAAATGCGTTCCATACCGCTCATCTGTGTTTTTTCAAGGTATGAAAGTGTTGCACCTAAAGCCGAAACGACAAGTGAGCCTGCCGTTAAGCCTTTTTCAGCAACCGAGTTAATGCCGAAATGACGTAAAACTGCAATTTCCGCAACATCAATGTCAAACTTTTCGTCTTCAAGCATTGTCAAGCAACACTTGAGTTTATTTTTTATAAATTCACAAACTTCTTCTCTTTTAACTAATTCGTTAGTGGTAATAATCTCACTCGGACTAAAACGTCCCAACTCAGCCGTCACTCTTTGAACGGCATCACTGCCCGAAATTTCGGTCACGCTGACGTCACCGGTTGAAACATCAACAAAACACAAGCCGTAGCCTTTTTTATCAAAGCAAAGTGCGGCAAGGTAATTGTTGCGTGCTTCGTCCAACATACTGTCCTCTAAAACAGTACCAGGTGTGACAACGCGGATAATGTCACGCTTGACAAGACCTTTTGCGGTCGCAGGGTCTTCAACCTGCTCGCAAATAGCAACGCGGTAGCCCTTTTCGATAAGACGTCCGATATAACCTTCGCAAGAGTGATAAGGCACACCGCACATAGGTGCCCTTTCCTCCTGCCCGCAGTCCTTACCGGTTAAGACAATGTCCAATTCTTGCGACGCTAGTATAGCATCGTCAAAAAACAACTCATAAAAGTCACCCACTCTGAAAAACAGAAGGCTACCCTTATTTTGCTCTTTAATTTCAAGATACTGACGCATCATCGGCGACAGTTCAGCCATGAGATTCACCTCGGTCTAAAGATTAGATAAATTGAAAGAATCAATAATTAGTGACAACCACTGCAGGTCGAACAACTTCCGGTACAACCAGAGGCAGGCTCACAGGTTAAGGGGTCTTCGCCATCCATCGAAAGTTCGATAATGCCGTTAACACGCTTCATAACCTCTTCAAATTCTGCCTTTGCTTTGTTAAATTCCATCATAGTGTCGTTACACATAATCTGTCCGTAAAGTTGGCGGATTTTAACGTTGAATTCCTTGATTTTCTCAACATCACGCTCGGACTCGTCCTTTTGGAATTCCGAATCAACCGTCATGCGGGCAAGATTAAACTCACCTACCAATTTTTGAAGTTCGGGGTCCTCGTCATTCTTTTTACGAGCTTCAATATACTTCAAGTATCTTTCATCGGCCTGCATTGCAACGCCCAAATTTCTTGCTGCTTCAATAATATCCATTTTAAAATCTCCTAATTCAAAAAATCATATTTCCTTGCCGTGAAGTACGCCGTCAAAACTTACTATCTCGGCATCTATAAACGTTCCCAAACTGTCAGGCGAACCTACAATTCTTACAACCAGGTTTTCCGACGAGCGACCGATTAATATATCGCCGTCAACCTCCTCAATCAAAAGCCTTACCTTTTTCCCGATAAGTGAATTGTTGATTTTTAAAGAAATTTCCTCTTGCACTGCCAACATCTCACTAAATCTGCGGGACTTGTCCGCTTTCAATTCGGGGTCAGGCATACTGGCGGCAGGTGTACCGGGTCGGGGTGAAAAAATAAAGGTAAAAAGTGAGTAATACTCTACTTTTTTTATAAGTTCAACCGTCTTTTTAAAATCCTCCTCGGTTTCACCGGGGAAGCCTACAATAATGTCACTCGTAAACTGAATTTCCGGCATAAGCTCACGTGCTCGGTCAATCAACTTCAAGTAACTTTCAGAATCATAATGACGGTTCATTGCTTTCAATATCCTGTCCGAACCGCATTGCACCGGCAAATGCAGATGTCTTTCAACCTTTTCACACTCTGAAATCGCAACCAACAACTCATCCGAGCAGTCCTTCGGGTGCGAGGTCATAAACCTTATCCTGAAGTCACCCTCTAAAGCGTTGATTTCACGCAAAAGTTCAGCAAAGGTCATTTTATTTTTGCAGTTTTTACCGTAAGAATTAACGTTTTGACCTAAAAGCATTATTTCCTTTGCACCTGAGTCGATAAGTTCCTTTGCCTCACGTAAAACGTCTTCAGGCTCGCGGGAAAATTCACGCCCTCTGACATACGGTACAATACAGTATGTGCAAAAATTGTTACAACCCTGCATAATGGGTAGCCATTTTTTAAAGGTTTTGTCGCGGTGAACGGGAATACCCTCATAAATACCGCTGTCATCCTGCGGATTTTCAAAAACACGCTTGCCCAAAGTCAATTTTCTGTAAACAAACTCAGGGAATTTATGACGCACATGAGTTCCAAACAAAATATCAACATACGGATAACTTTTGCGAATGCGGTCAGACACTTCCTTTTGCTGTGCCATACATCCGCACATACAAATGAGCATATTAGGTCTTTGACGCTTATTAGCCTTTAAAATGCCGACATTGCCGAACACACGTGTTTCGGCGTGTTCACGCACGGCACAGGTGTTGTAAAGCACCAAATCCGCCTCATTAAGGTCGTCGGTAAAGCCGTAACCCATAAGCTCCAAATAGCCCTTTAAATGCTCAGAGTCGCTAACATTTTGCTGACAACCGTAAGTATGTACAAACGCCAACGGTTTATACCCGTATTTCTCATTTACTATTTCACGAACACGTTGGCAAAAGCCAAATTGACGTTGTAACTCGATTTCTTTTTCGCTTAAATTTGCAGTAATTTCCAAGTTAAACTTCTCCTGTAAATCGCATTTAGAAACACTTCTCCATATTCTAAATAATTATACTATAAATTAAGTATTATTGCAAGCGAAATCCCTAATATTTTACAACAAAAAATCACCCGAGGAGATACCTCAGGTGATTTGCTAATTTAGTATTAAATTATCTTCTGCCTTTAAAGCCACGGCGGTCACCGTCACGTCTCGGACGGCGTTCCTCATCAGCACCCTCTTCAACGGTCATACCGTCAAGTTCAACCAAAGCATCACGGCGAGAAAGGTTTACACGGTCACGGTCGTCAATCTCGGTAACCTTAACCTTAATGATGTCACCAACAGTAACAACATCCTCAACCTTTTCTACACGCTTAACGTCGAGCTTACTTACGTGTACAAGACCCTCAACACCGGGAGCGATTTCAACAAATGCACCAAAGTCCATAATTCTGGTTACGGTACCCTGATAGAAAGCACCAACCTCGGGACCTTCTGCAATAATCTCAATAACACCCATAACTGCCTGACCCTTTTCGGTATCAAGAGTAGAGATGAATACGCGACCGTCTTCCTCAATGTTGATTACGCACTCATAAAGCTCCTGCAACTTCTGGATAACCTTGCCCTGCTTACCGATAACATCACCGATTTTTTCGGGGTTAATCGACATAGTGAGCATTTTGGGTGCATATTTAGAAAGCTCTGCACGAGGCTCTGCAATACAGGGAAGCATAATTTCGTCTAAAATATTGATTCTTGCATCGTGAGTCTTCTTGAAAGCCTCTCTAATGATTTCGGGAGTAAGACCGTGTACCTTAAGGTCCATCTGAATAGCAGTGATACCCTTTTTAGTACCGGCAACCTTAAAGTCCATATCGCCGTAGAAATCTTCAAGACCCTGAATATCAACCATGGTCATAAAGTCACCCTTAACACCGTCATCACCGGTGATAAGACCGCAGGAAATACCTGCAACAGGTGCCTTAATGGGAACACCGGCAGCCATAAGTGAAAGAGTAGAACCGCAGATTGAACCCTGCGAGGTAGAACCGTTAGAAGAAAGAACTTCGGATACTACACGGATAGTATACGGGAACTCGTCAACCGACGGAATAACCGGTAACAATGCACGTTCAGCCAAAGCACCGTGACCGATTTCACGGCGTCCGGGGCCACGAGACGGCTTGGTTTCACCGACAGAATAAGACGGGAAATTATAGTGGTGGATATATCTCTTCTCGGTTTCTTCATCAAGACCGTCGAGCTTTTGTGCCTCGCTGACGGGTGCCAAAGTGGTAACCGACAAAACCTGAGTCTGACCGCGAGTAAACATACCCGAGCCGTGAACTCTGGGAAGTAAATCAACCTTAGCGTCCAAAGGACGGATATCGTCAATACCGCGACCGTCAACACGCTTATGCTCAGTCTTTAACCACTCACGTACAACGTGCTTCTGAACGAGGTACATAATCTCGTCCAATTTAGCCTCTTTACCCTCAAAACGCTCGTCGAACTTTTCGTGAACAGCGTCATAAATGGGCAAAAGTGCAGCATCGCGAACGGTCTTATCGTCGGTATCAAGAGCCTTCTTAACATCTTCGATACAGAAAGCTTCAATTTCAGCCATAATCTCGGGGTCAGGGTCGTTAGACTGGAACTCGAACTTCGGCTTACCGATTTCGGCAACAATGCCGTTGATAAACTTAACAACTTCCTTGTTAACGTCGTGTGCCTTCATAATGGCATCGAACATTAAATCGTCAGGAATTTCGTTACCGCCTGCCTCAATCATAGCGACCAATTCGCCGGTAGAAGCAACGGTTACTTCCATTTCACTTTTTGCACGCTGGTCTAAAGTCGGGTTGATAACGATTTCACCGTCAACCAAACCAACCTTAACACCGCTGATAGGACCATCCCACGGAATGTCCGAAATAGCAATAGCAGCGGAAACACCAATCATAGCGGTTACTTCAGGACTGCAATCGGGGTCAACTGCCATAACGGTAGCAACAACCGAGCAATCGTTTCTCATATCCTTAGGGAACAAAGGACGGATAGGACGGTCGATGCAACGACCTGTGAGAATTGCCTTTTCAGAGGGTCTTGACTCACGACGCTGGAAAGAACCGGGAATACGACCTACCGAATACATCTTCTCCTCATAATCAACCGACAAGGGGAAGAAATCAACGCCTTCACGGGGCTTTGCCGAGGCGGTAACGTTACACAAAACGGCGGTCTCACCGTAGGTACACATAACCGAAGCGTTGGAGAGTTGTGCCATCATACCGGTCTCAATTTTAAGAGGACGGCCTGCAAGCACAGTTTCGTAAACTCTGTAGTTGTTAAACTGCATTTTTGAAATTTGACTCATTTTTTACACCTTCCATAAAATTTTTATATTTTCACGGGGGTGCGTACTTTAGCAATAGTTCCAACGGTCAAACAAAAAAATTCAACCACCCGAACAACTGCTAAAATCAGCACACTTCCCCGTAAATTACACTGTTTTTTTGTCTTTTTAAAACCTTTAAAAAAGTAAATCAAGCCGGTTGAGAAACCTCAACCGGCTGATAATGCGATTACTTACGCAAGCCAAGTCTTGCAACGATAGAACGGTATCTTTCGATATCCTTCTTCTGCAAGTAAGCCAAGAGATTACGTCTGTGACCAACCATTTTAAGCAAACCGCGACGAGAATGATGGTCGTGGTTGTTAGCCTTCAAATGCTCGGTTAAGTCGTTAATACGACGAGTAAGAACAGCAATCTGAACTTCCGGAGAACCGGTGTCACCATCGTGAGTAGCGTACTCAGCAATAATCTGATTCTTTTCTTCCTTAAGCATTGTTTTCACCCTTTCTATAATTTTAAGCCAGTTCCCGAGTAAAGGGTTGGTGAACTCCCAGAAGGGCTTACTCCCCAAACTCAGAAAACGGTATTTCCACCGGCACATACGCCGACTTGAAGCATTATAACACAAAGTTTTTAAAAAGTAAAGAGTTTTTTTCTTGAAGCCAAAACTCTTACTTATATTGCGATACATTTCATCGGACAAGCTTCAACACAAGCACCGCAAGCTACACACTTTTCGGGACTAATACGTGCCAAATTATCCTCGACAATAACAGCATCATACTCGCAAGCCTTTTTACACTTGCCGCAAGCGATACACGCAACCTCACAAATCTTGCGTGCAACAGCGCCCTTATCCTTATTGGAGCAAAGCACCTTAGCATATACCTTTTCTTTCGGCATCATTTCAATAATACCTTTAGGACAGGTTGATGCACACGCCGTACAAGCAGTACACTGCTCGGGGTCTATAACCGCCTTGCCGTTGATAACCTCAATCGCACCGTAATGACACGCCCGCTGACAGTCACCAAAACCTAAGCAACCGAAATTACATTCCGAGGTGCCGGCATAAAGCATATTAGCGGCTTGACATGTTGAAACGCCGAAATAATTCATTTTATTGCCAACGTGGTCGCAACTGCCGTTGCACTTAACGGTAGCAACCAACGGTTCTGCCATTTCGACACTGACGCCCAAAATCTCGCCCAATTTATTATTACATTCAACACCGCCCGGAGCACAAAGACCGGGTTTGGTCTCGCCTTTAGCCAATGCTTCGGCGTAGCCGTCACAACCAGAGTATCCGCAAGCACCGCAGTTAGCACCCGGCAATTCGGCACGTAATTTTTCAACTGTTTCGTCAACCTTGACCGCCATGACGATTGAAGCAATAGAAAGACCCAAACCTGCAACAAGGCCAATACCGGCGACAATAATTACAGCAAATAAGATAGGATTCATTTTTGTCGCCCCCCTTACTTTACAAGCCCGGCAAAGCCGAGGAAAGAAAGCGACACAATAGCCGCCGCAACCAATGTTATCGGCAAACCCTTTAATGACTCAGGAATATCAGAGCTTTCAAGACGTCCTCTTACACCGGCAAAGATAAACATTGCGAGTAAGAAGCCCAAGCCTGCTCCCAACGAGTTAAACAGTGCCTCAACATAGTTAGTAACTCTTGCATTAGTGAAGTTAAGCATTGTAATACCCAAAACCGCACAATTGGTAGTAATAAGCGGTAAATAAACACCCAAAGCGGTATAAAGCGGCGGGATATATTTCTTTAAAACAATCTCAACCAACTGTACCAAAGCGGCAATTACCAAAATGAACACGATTGTCTGCAAGTAATCCAAGCCGTTGGGAACCAGTAAATAACGGTGAATGGGATAGGTAACCGCAGTTGAAAGCAACATAACCAATGTTACGGCAATACCCATACTTACAGCAGTATTAGTTTTTTTGGAAACGCCCAAGAAAGGACAAATTCCCAAAAACTTTGCCAACACCATATTTTCGGTTAAAATACCGGCAAGCACAATGGTAATAATGTTAGTTACATTCATTAATGCTCACCTCCATCATTATTTTGCACGTCTACATTTTCGGCTTCGGTACGGACGTTTTCATCAGTAACGCCGTCACCGATAACGCCTACTGTTGGCTCATCTTTAGGAAATTCCTCGCCAAATTGCTTTGCAATATCAGCGTTGGTAACGACGCCCTCGTCAACCGGTGCAGACTCACCCAAAGTTTCGCAAGAATCACAACCTGCACAACCGTTACAGCCGCCACAGCCTAAATTCTTAACCGGCTTTTTGCCCATTTTAATTGCCAACTTGTTAGAAAGTGCAACCAACATACCAAATACGAAAAATCCGCCCGGAGGGAGAATGAAAATAAGCATAGGTGCTATGGCACCTTTGGTTATTTCAAGACCAAAAATTGTACCTGCACCAAGCAGTTCACGAATCATACCCATTAAGGTTAATGCGGCGGTAAAGCCAATGCCCATACCGATAGCATCTAAAATACTGGGTAAAATCGGGTTTTTAGAAGCAAACATTTCTGCTCTTGCTAAAATAATGCAGTTAACAACGATTAACGGTAAGAATATGCCCAAGGCAGCATCAATGCTCGGCAAAAACGCTTTAACAAGCATCTGAATAATCGAAACAAATGCGGCAATTATTGTGATAAATGCCGGAATTCTTACCTTTCCGGGAATAACATTTCGAAGCAATGAAATTACGGCATTTGAGCCAATAAGAACCAACGTTGCAGCAACACCCATACCGATACCGTTAATTGCGGCAGTGGTAATCGCCAAGGTCGGGCAGGTGCCCAAAACCAAACGCAAAACAGGGTTCTCTTTAACAATTCCTTTAGTAAGGGTCGATAATTTACTGCTTTCAGCCATTGTTATCACCCTCCTTAACTATTGCTTTATACATATCAAGTGCGTCATTCACACATTCGGCAACAGCCTTTGAAGAAAATGTCGCTCCGGTAACCGCCTCAACGTTTCCGCTGTTTCCAACAACTGCCTTTTGGGATAATCCTTTAAACTTCTCCCAATAGGTCTTTTTGGTGATGTTTTGACCAAGACCCGGAGTTTCATCCGAAGCACTCAAAACCTCAATAGCAATAACCTTGCCATTAGAATCAACACCGGTCATAACCTTAACCGGTCCGCCGTAACCGTTATGAGAAGATGTGAAAATATAACCGTAAGTGTTCTCATTTTCGGCAATATAATAAATGTTTTGAACGCCGTTAATAACAACAACAGCCTGAGTATAGTTGTCTGCCTTGATAATTCTCGACATAGCTTTTTGCTCTGCCAATTTTTCAGCCTTTGCTATGCGTTCCGAGGTCAAAGCATTAGTACCTGCCAAGCCTGCTGCAGAAGCAGCACAAATAACCGTTAAAATAACGGTGGTTATAATAATACTTTTAATATTTTTCATTTCTTTGCCTCCCATCCAAAGGGCTTGGGAGCCGTGATTCTGTTAATATACGGAACAAACAGATTCATCAAAAGTATGGCATATGACACACCCTCCGGCAAATAACCGAAACGTCGAATCAAAAATGTAATCGCACCTATGCCAACACCGTAAATGATATGTCCTTTCCAATTTATAGGACTTGTAACATAGTCGGTTGCCATAAATACAGCACCGAATAAAAGTCCGCCTGAAAGTATCATATATAAGGGGTCAAGCCCGAAAATGACCGCCATTAAAGCAACTGTTCCCACAGTAACAAGCGGGATAACAGGACTTATAACACGGCGGATAACCAAATATAAAAATGCTAAAACAATCAAAAACTTAAATGTTTCACCCAACGAACCGGGAATTCGACCCATAAACAACTGGGTATAAGAATATCCGTCGGTAGTAAGCGGAGTTGCCATTGAAGTGGCATCAGTAGCACCGGTAATAACCTCGGCACCTTTAGGTGCAACCCAAGCCGTCATAGCACTTGGGAACGAAACCAACAAAGCAATACGGGCAGTAATAGCGGGATTGGCAAAGTTGTGACCAATACCGCCAAACATCATTTTTACGACAACTATAGCAATCACGCTACCGATAACCGCCATCCAAAGCGGTAAATGAGGCGGAAAATTAAGTGCCAAAATAAGACCGGTAACCACTGCCGACAAATCATAAATCGAATTTCTTCGCTTCATAACCTTGCAGCAGATATACTCTGACAGCACAGCCGCCACAACAGTTACCGCCACAAGTAAAAGCGAGTACCAACCGTACATAACACAAGCGGCAACCGTTAACGGTAAGAGCGAAATTATGACATCAAACATTATACCTTTAGAGGAGTCCTGGTGTCTTATATGCGGTGAACTTGAAACTGTTAATCTATCCATTCTGACTCCTCCTTACTTTAAATTTCTTAATTCTGCCTTTGCCAAACGCATTGTTTGTGTTAAATGACGTTTAGACGGGCAAATATACGAACAACAGCCACACTCAATACAGTAATCGGCGTAAAGTCCTTTGACTCTTTCTATATCGCCGATACGCAGTGCCGACTCAATCTCCAACGGCTGCAACGCCATCGGGCAGGTGTTGGCACAACGACCGCACCTGATACACGGATTTTCGGTCAACCTTTCGGCATCCTTGCGTCCAAGCGCCAATATAGCGTTATTCTGTTTTAATAACGGCATTTTGGTATCAACCAAAGCATTACCCATCATCGGTCCGCCATATAAAACCTTTCTTGCCGCCATTTTATATCCGCCGCAGAATTCAATAATACTTTCAACCGGGGTGCCAATAGGCACAACCACGTTTTGAGGATTTGCTACGGCGTTACCTGCAACGGTAACGGTACGCGATACAACCGGCATACCGGTTGTAATATACTTGTAAAGGTACGAAATACTGGTGATATTCATAACCAAACAGCCAACGTCCAACGGCAACTTGCCCAACGGCAATTTACGACCGGTGGTTGTGTAAATAAGCACCTTTTCAGCACCCTGCGGATACTGAGATTTCAATCTCATCAGTTTAACCGAATCATCGGCATCCTGACTGTCGGATGCAATTTTATAAAGTGCCTGCACCTTTTCGTCGTCGGTAGAATTAACGCCAACGGTATGACCTAAAGCATCTTCAGCCATTTTCTGCAATTTGGAAATAGCCTCGGGCTTATTATCTTCAACGCCAATAATTACATTTTTAATACCAAGGATTTTTTTAATAAGGAGAATACCACCCAAAATACTATCGGTACTTTCAACACACTCACGGTAGTCAGATGTAATATACGGCTCACACTCGGCACCGTTTACAATAAGTGTATCAATGGCTGTATTTTCGTTAACATTGAGCTTAACGTGTGCCGGAAAACCTGCACCGCCTAAACCTACAAGTCCCGAATCCCTTGCAGCCGCAACCAACTGTTCTTTTGTTTCAACAGTATGCGGTTTTAACTCGGGGTCAGGAGTCATTAATCCGTCAGAATTAATAACGACCGTTTTACAGGTTTTGCCCGACGGCAAAAGCAGCGTGCCGATACTGTCAACCGTACCCGAAACACTCGAATGAATAGGTGCTGAAATAACAGAATCACTGTCACCTATTTTAGTACCGACCCAAACAGTATCACCCTTTTTGACACAAGGCTCACACTCGGCACCTATATGCTGTTGCATTGCAATAACAACCATTTCAGGCGGCGGCATAACAACCGAATGTGCTTCGGCAGTGCCTTTATTATGAGGTAATTTCACTCCGCCGAAAATGTTTTTTATCGGGCGTAAAATTCCTTCAGGATTTGCCATTTGCGTTTCCTCCTAAATGCCAATTCAACGGCAAAACAGTAAAATTTTGCCTCAAAAATCGTAAAAACCTAAACAATACAGTTATTATTAACTATATTTTACCTCTTTTACATACTACAACAAATATATGTTACCACATATTGCACAAAAATACAATATTTGTTTATGTTTTAACAATGTTTGTGCATAAACAATTTTTGTCAATCTTTTTACTCAAAAAAAATATACCCGAGGGTAACCCCTCGGGTATGTAAGTTTAAATGTTTTGGCTAAACTATTAAGCTTCAGCAATAGCCTCAACAGGGCACTGGTCAGCACAAGCACCGCAATCAATACAGGTATCTGCATCGATAACGAACTGTCCATCACCTTCAGAAATAGCCTCAACAGGGCACTGTGCAGCACAAGCACCGCAGCTGATGCAAGCGTCAGAAATCTTATATGCCATTAGGAATACACCTCCGTCTGATAATATTTCAGTTGCCTGATTGTAAACTCATTGTAGCACAGATTTTACAAAATGCAAGCAAAATTTATTATTTTCTTAATTTGCCAATTATTTCTTAGTCGGTTTGTCAAGCGGCTTTGCGTTCCAAATATTGGTTGCATAATCATAAATCGAACGGTCAGCCGAGAATATTCCGGCGTTAGCAATGTTAATAAGTGACATCTTATTCCACTTTTCAGTATCCTTATACAACTCGCTTGCTTTGTTTTGAGCAGCACAGTAATCCTCAAAATCGGCAAACGCCATATAATAGTCACTATCTCTCAAAGCCTTTGACAAGGCGGGGAACTGTACCCCGTTAATACCGTTGGTGATAAAATCAACAGCACGGCGAAGTTTTGGATTGTTGTCATAATAACGGCCGGGATAGTACTGATTCCTCAACGCCAAAACCTCAGGAGTACGCATACCGAAAATTATAATATTGTCATCGCCCACAGCCTCATGAATCTCGATATTAGCACCGTCTTCTGTACCGAGAGTGATAGCACCGTTAAGCATAAATTTCATATTACCGGTACCGCTTGCCTCGGTCGAAGCCAATGAAATCTGCTCGGAAATTTCAGCCGACGGAATCATAAGCTCTGCTAAGGTTACACGGTAATCCTCAACAAATACAATCTTAATCTTATCTTTAACCTGCGGGTCATTTTCAATAGCCTTGGAAAGATTGATAATCATCTGAATAATTTCTTTAGCCAAATGATAACCGGGGGCAGCCTTGGCACCGAAAATGTAGGTTTTAGGTGTGAATTCTGCATTCGGATTTTCCTTAATAAACAGATAATCCGAAATAATGTGAAGTGCATTTAAATGCTGACGCTTATACTCGTGCAAGCGTTTAACCTGCATATCAAAAATAGAGTTGGTATCCAAGATAATTCCATACTCATTCTTAACATACTTTGCAAAACGTTCCTTGTTGCCGTGTTTAATTTCGGCCAAACGCTGGAGTACTGCCTTATCGTCCTGGAATTTTTCAAATTCCTTTAACTTGGCATTGTCCAAAATAAACTTGTCGCCGATACATTCGGTGATGAGCTTGGTCAATTCGGGGTTAGACTGACAAATCCAACGTCTGAAAGCAATACCGTTGGTGACATTGGTAAACTTTTCAGGAGTTACGCGATAGTAATCATTAAAAAGGTTATCCTTAATAATATTACTGTGCAACTTGGAAACACCGTTAACACTGTGGCAGGAGGCAACACAAAGGTTAGCCATTTTAACTACGCCGCCTTCAATAATTGCGGTACGGGCAACATAATCAGCATCATGTGTTTTCTCCCACATAGAAGCTCTGAAACGGTTGTCAATCTCGGTAACAATCTGGAATACACGGGGCAAAAGACCGCGGAACAAATCAATCTGCCAGCACTCCAAAGCCTCACGCATAATTGTGTGGTTGGTATATGCAGTAGTACGCACAACAATATCCCAAGCCTTATCCCAAGCATATCCGCACTCATCCAAAAGATAACGCATAAGTTCAGGTACAACAAGTGCGGGGTGTGTATCGTTGATATGAATAGCCGCCTTTTCGGGGAGATTGTCCAAAGTGCCGTATTTACGTAAATGACGCTGTAAAATATCCTGAATAGATGCCGAAACCAAGAAATACTGTTGTCTTAAACGCAAAGACTTTCCTTCGGGATGGTTATCTTCGGGGTACAAAACCTTGCTGATAACCTCTGCCATAGCCTGACGCTCCAAAGCTCTGACATAATCACCTTGGTTAAATGCCGCCATATTGATAGACGGGGTTTCAGAACTCCAAAGTCTTAATACGTTAACACTTCTGCCGTCAGCACCGGCAACCATAAGGTCATACGGAACTGCACGAACAGTATCACAGTTCTCCAGTTCAACACTGTGGTAATTGTCGCACCAAATTTCTCTAATATTTCCGCCAAAATTAACATCCACTGCAGAGCCGTCGCGGCGAACTAACCAGCAACTGCCACCCGGAAGCCAGAAATCAGGCATTTCGGTTTGCCAACCGTCAGCAAACTTTTGACGGAAGATACCGAACTCATACTTAATGCAGTAACCCATTGCAGGATAACCGCCGGTAGTAAGACCGTCCAAGAAGCAAGCGGCAAGACGACCCAAACCGCCATTACCCAAACCTGCATCAGGCTCTAATTCATAAAGATTATCGAGCTTTACGTCATATTTTGCCAAAGCCTTTTTAAAGGTCTCATCCAACTTCATATTGAAAAGGTTGTTTTTTAATGAACGACCCATCAAAAACTCCATTGAAAGATAGTAAACCATCTTGCTTTCCTGTTTTGAGGTATCTTCGCGGAATGCGGCACGGCGTTCGGTCATAATATCGAGCAAAGCCAAAACGGATGCTTTGTAAAAAAGCTCGTCCGAGGCTTGAGCCGGTGCAACGCCGAAATTATGTGTCAGCTTTTGACCGATAAGGTCATAGATTTCTTTGATTGTATACATCAATTTCCCTCCAAAAATATAAAAAATTTACTAAATATTCATTGATTATTTTTTGATAATATCTTATTATTATATTATCACGTTATTATAATAATGAAATAGGTTAGGCGAAACAATCCTGTTTCGCCACAAAATCTTTGATTTTGCGACAAATTTTTGTCAAAAATTTGTCCTATTCCATTGAAATGATTGTCGTGCAAAATTAAATATTATAATTTAATTTTGCAAAAGCCACTTGTCAAGTGGCTTGTCGAAACGCTTTTAGAGTGTTTCGACTAACTGCAATCATTATAATACAAACGCACAGGAATTTCAATATCTGTTATGTAAAAAATATGGGCATTTTTTATACGTTTTTTATAAAAACAGTCCACAAATGACATTTTATGAACCCGTTTATTAGCAATTTGCACTAAAATCCCCACTTTTTAAACTGTAACAAACTTAAAATGAGGTAAACTTATGATTGGAACCGATAAAAACGAAAATTTGAATAATTTGTTGGAAAACGACCAGCCTGCTCCCGAATCGGCAACACCGACACCCCCTGCTTCGCCCATTATCCCCGACCGCAGTCTTCAAACCTTGGGCGATGCCGTCGGCTTCCCGCTTTGTATGTTTTTTATTATAAGTTATGCAATCCAATATGCGATTGTATATGCTGTTTTAATTTTCAGTGCCGTTTTTAATAAAAGCTCCGGTCTTGAAAGTTTTGCCGACCCTAATGTTCAATATGTTTTAAGCAGTCTAATTTCACTCGTTTCGTTAACCGTACCTTATCTTTACACCTTGAAGGCGACAAAATCAACCTTTTCCGAACTTATCTCTGTAAAGCGTGTTGCGTCTTCCAAATTGATAGCCTTGGTAATGTTGGGTTTTGGCGCAAGTGCTTTGAGCAACCTTGCGTCTAACATTCTTGAAAGTTTTGCAAACTCCCTTTTTGGTATAAAATTTGAAACAACTGCACCTGAATACGGCAACGGCACTTGGTCATTTGTACTTATGCTTTTGTGCGTCGGTATATTGCCCGCACTGTTAGAGGAGTTCGCTATTCGCGGTGTAATTTTGGGTGCCTTGCGTAAAAAATTCAGCGACACATCGGCAATCGTAATTTCTTCAGTTCTTTTCGGTGTTTTGCACGGAAACCTGCAACAAATCCCCTTTGCAACTTTACTCGGTCTTCTGCTGGCATACACCACTATATACACCGGTTCACTCCTCCCTGCCGTTTTAATTCACGCGGTAAATAACACTGTGTCGGTAACATTGGCATTCAGCTCGCAAAATATGTCACCCATGGTTAGTGAAATGACTTCGTACATTTATTTCACCGTATCACTGATTATTGGAATTTGCGGATTTATAATATTGATAAAATCGGACAGCAACGCTTTCAAACTGTCACCCGAACGTGCAGAGGAAACCGGCCCGAACTTGCGTAAATTCCTCGCATCCCCGTGGATAATAATTTTCCTTGTGCTTTGTGTAATTCAGGTGCTTTTGGCACAAGGCGTAATAATGTTAGGTTAATGCTATGAGAAAATTTATGAACGAAGCATTAGCCTTAGCCAAAAAAGCCGGGAATTTAGGTGAAATTCCGGTCGGTGCGGTTATTGTTAAAAACGGTGAAATCATTGCCACCGGAATTAACCGCCGTGAAACCGAAAATACTGCATTAGGCCACGCCGAAATCGAGGCAATTTCCAACGCCTGCCGTCGTTTAGGCAGTTGGAGATTGGACGACTGTGAATTATACGTCACATTAGAGCCCTGCCCAATGTGTGCCGGAGCTATTATCAATTCGAGAATTAAAAAGGTTATTTTCGGTGCATTTGATAAAAAGGCAGGTTCCTGCTCGCACGAGTCGGTAATTGACCTGTTCAGCCTACCCTATAACCACCGCCCTGAAGTCTGGGCAGGGATAATGGAGAAAGAATGCTCCGAGGTTTTAACCGAATTTTTTGAAAATTTACGCGAAAAGGACAAATAATATGCCTTTGACCAACAACCCCTTTTACATACACGAGCCGACCGACCTGCAATGCGGTCAAGCCGTTTTAGCAATGCTTGGCAATGTGACTGTTGACGATATAATTTCACTTGTCGGCACCGACCGTGAAACAAATCTAAAGCAGATGTTTTTAGCACTTGATAACTTAAATATAAAATACGACCCCGAACGCAAGCAGGCAAACTTAAAAACGGAGCTTCCGCCTATTGCAATATTAAGTCTTGAAACCCCTCGGTGTTGGCATTGGTCGCTTTATTTCAAAGGCTTGTTTTACGACCCGGAACACGGAGTTTTAACGGATTTCCCCACCTCAAACCGCAAGTATTATTGGACGATAACGGAGGAATGATTATGTATATAATGTCGGTCGATGTCGGCACTGCCCGTACCGGAGTGGCGTTCAGTGACAAAAATGAGGGTTTTGCCTTTCCGAAAGGTGTTATCACCGAATATAACCGCGAAAAACTTATTGAAAAATTAGCCGCCAAGGCAAAAGAATTGGGTGCTGAAATGATTGTGGTCGGTTATCCTAAAAATATGGACGGTAGCGAAGGCTTTAAAGCACAGGAATGTGCCGCCGCCGCAGAAAGTTTACGACAAGCCACAGGCTTGCCGGTTGAACTTTGGGACGAACGTTGTACAACAGTCAGTGCCCACACCGCATTAAACTACACCGATGTCAGAGGTAAAAAACGCAAAGAAACTGTAGACGCCGTTGCCGCCACCATTATTTTGGAGGATTTCCTACGTCACCGTGCAAATACAAAGAAATAGCAACATCAAAAAACTCTCGGTTTCAAACCGAGAGTTTTTTATTATGTAACAACAAAAACGGCGTACGGGAAACCCGTACGCCTTAAATTCAATTATTCAACATTGCCTAATCTTACAGCCTCAAAATCTTCCTCAACTTCTTTAGAGGGTTTGGGTGTAATCAAAGATACAACGACTATGCAGATGCAAGAGAAAATGAATGCGGGTAACAACTCATAAATTGCGAATGCACCGCCCAATTTGCTGATAACCAATTTCCACAAGAATACCATTCCTGCACCGCCGACCATACCGGCAACAGCACCCCAACGGGTTGTTCTCTTCCAGAAAAGTGAGAACAACATCAAAGGACCAAATGTTGCACCAAAGCCTGCCCAAGCAAACGAAACAATGTTAAAGATAACGCTGTCTTTATCCAACGCAATTACCACTGCAATTGCGGCGATTACCAAGAGCGTAATTCTCGACATTGTCATAACCTGCTTGTCTGTTGCATTTTTCTTGGCAATACCCTGGAAGATGTTTTTAGCAAATGCAGATGCGGCGATAAGCAGATAAGAGTCAGACGAACTGATGGTGGCTGCCAAAATACCTGCCATTACAAGACCTGCCAAAATCGGCGGCAAGAAACTTTCGGAAAGCAGAATGAAAATGCTTTCTGATTCCGATTTAGTAGTAAGTTCAGTCGGGAAAAGTTCACGTCCGGCAATACCGATAAATACGGCAACAGCCAACGAAATAACAACCCAAATCATTGCGATTCTTCTTGAAGCCTTAAGGTCTTTCTCACTGCGAACCGCCATAAAGCGTAAGAGTACCTGAGGCATACCGAAATAACCCAAGCCCCATGCCATCATAGAAGCAACACTCAAAGCACCGTAAGGCAAAGACTCACCAAACATCGGCTTGCCTGCAGCGTCGATAAGCTGTTTTCCTGCTTCATCAACAGTCGGATTTGCAAGACCAAAGAACTCAAAGAAACCGGGAATTTCTTTTGCGTTATTTAAAATTTCATTTAATCCGCCGGCTTTGAAAATACTTACAACAACAATGACGGTTAACGCTACAAACATAACGACACCCTGCATAAAGTCGGAAGCACTTTCTGCCAAAAATCCGCCCAAAATGGTATAAACAAGAACAAATATTGCACCGATAATCATCATCGGAATATAAGGTGCATCAAAAAGGGTCGAGAAAAGTTTACCACAGGTAACAAAACAACTCGATGCGTAAACTGTAAAGAAAACAAGTATAAACAAAGCAGCAATGCTTGTGATAACCTTTTTGTTTTCTCTGAAACGGTTAGAGAAAAACTCAGGCAAGGTAATAGCGTTGTTGGCTCTTATACTGTAACGGCGAAGCCTTTTGGAAACAATCAACCAGTTTAAATATGTACCAACGGCAAGACCGATTGCAGTCCAGGTTGCATCAGCCAAACCGCACCAATATGCAACACCGGGCAATCCCATCAAAAGCCAGCCTGACATATCAGAAGCCTCGGCACTCATAGCGGTAACCCAAGGTCCTAACGAACGTCCACCCAAAAAGTAGTTTTCAGAACTCTTGTTTGCACGCTTGGCATACAAAAGTCCAATTACGATAACAACTGCCATATAGGCAATCATAGCAACAAGTATTTGTATCGTTTTGCTATCCATTCTACACACTCCCCATAGTGAAATTTAGTAATACAAGGTTATATTACCACATCTTACCGCGGTTGTTCAAGACTTTTTTGCATTAAAACGCTAAATTTTTCAATCAACCGCTTGATATCGTCAGAAAAATGTGTTAAAATACGTAGGTTCAATGTAAAAATTATCATTTTCCGGAGGGAAACAGTATGTCAGGACATTCGAAATGGAGTACCATTAAAAGAAAGAAAGAGAAAACCGACCAGGCTCGTGCTAAGGTTTTCACCCGTATAGGCCGTGAGTTGGCAATGGCTGTTAAGGCCGGCGGACCCGACCCCGATAACAACAGTAAATTAAAGGACGTTATTGCTAAAGCAAAAGCAAACAACGTTCCTAACGATAATATTGAACGCATCATTAAAAAGGCTGCAGGTGAAGGCGGCGGTGCAGACTATGAATCTTTAGTTTACGAAGGCTACGGTCCTTCGGGCGTTGCAGTTATTGTTGAAGTTTTGACCGACAACCGTAACCGTACTGCCGGTGAAATGCGTCACTATTTTGACAAATGCGGCGGTAACTTGGGACAGTCAGGCTCAGTTATGTTTATGTTTGAGCGTAAAGGTCTTATCGTTATTGAGGGCGAAGGCTTGGATGAAGACAAGGTTATGGAAGATGTTTTGGAAGCCGGTGCCGATGATTTCAGTTTTGACGGTGACGTTTACGAAATCTCGACCGACCCCAACTCGGTAGGTGCCGTCAGTGAGGCTTTATCAGTAAAGGGATATACCTTCGTTTCGGCAGAGCCGGCATACGTTGCCGCTACCACCTCAAGCATCGACGACCCCGATTTGGTCGTAAAAATGGAAAAACTTTTGGATATGCTTGATGAAAATGAGGATGTTCAAAACGTTTGGCACAACTGGGAAACACCAGAAGAAGCTTAAATCAGGCTTAATGCCACCGCATATGCGGTGGCATTTTTAAAAGAAAACTAACATAGCATATATACTATATAATGTAAGAACGGAGTGACGGTATGTTTAAAGAAATTAAAGCAACCGAAATTAAAGGTAATTTAATTGAGGCAATTTCGAAAGAATATATGCTCATAACCGCAGGAAATGAGTCGGGCTATAATATGATGACGGCTTCTTGGGGTTTTGTGGGTGAAATGTGGGGCGCAGACACGGCAATGTGCGTTGTCCGTCCCCAGCGATACACAATGGAGTTTATAAACAATTCTGATTATTTCACCCTTTCCTTTTATGGCGATAACAAGGAAATCCACAAAATCTGCGGTTCAAAGTCAGGACGCGACTGTGACAAGACCGCTTTAACCGGTCTTACCCCTGTTTTTGACGGCGATGCGGTATATTTTAACGAGGCAAGAATGGTATTAGTCTGCAAAAAGCAGTATGTTCAGGCTATGGAAGAAAAATGCTTTTGTGATACAGAGCCTTTAAAGTGGTTTCCTAATAACGATTTCCACTATTCCGTTTACGGTAAAATTGAAAAGGTTTTAATTAAAGAATAACTAAAAAACAGCAAAAAGCGGAGGCTTGAAATTACAAGCTTCCGCTTTTTACTGCCCCAACCGATTGGTTAATTGTAAAAATTTTAACCGCTTCGACCCATAGGGGGCAAGAATATTCTCAATTTATTTTTGAATATAATTCATCGGCGAAACAGCCTTGCCGTTTTTGAAAAACTCAAGGTGAATATGACGTTGCTCAACCGACTCTGACGGGATAACACCCACTGTGCCGATTTGCTTTGAGGAATCAACCGTATCGCCTTTTTTAACAAACGGCTCTTCGTTTAATCCGCAATATTTTGCAATTATTCCGTTGCCGTGGTCGATTTCCACAACCGAGCCTAACATTACATCGGTATAGACCTCGGTAACTATACCGTTCCCTGCCGCAATAACCGGCGTTCCTTCGTTAGCCTTTAAATCAACCGCCTTGTGCAACCGCATATCACACATTGTCATTGAATACTGCAGTTCAGTATCCGAAAAATCCTTTATAACCTCGCCTAAAACCGGATTGACAAAGAATGTGGCCACAGGTGCTACAGCCTCTTCGGTTTCGGACTCTGTAGGGTTGATTGCCTCGGTTTCGGACTCCGTGCTATCGTTTTGGTCATCCTCGTCAAAGCTCGGTGTGATAACCGACGAAATCGGCGGGATTACCTGCAAAACATCACTACCCGACCCCGAGTTAACCGAAGATGTACTGTTATTTTGCTTTTCGGCATTCATAATCTTCATTCCCTCGACGCCTGACCACGCAGCAACGCCGATTGCAACAAAACACAAACACAACACCACGTAAAATGCTCTGCCGTTAAGAAATTTTATGATTTTTGATTTCGATTTATTCTTATTACTCATACAAAACATCCTTTCAAACCTATTTTGACCCCAAATTAAGGTAAGTATTCATTTTGTTAACAAAACACTTGACTATTGTTTACTTTAAGTTCACAAAAATGACACACAAATTAAAAATATGTATTGTATAATAAAATCAGTTCAGGAGAGAACCGCAACTCTTAACACATTAAAGTAGATTTGTGTGAACTGAACATTACTCTACCCTCCTCAAATAACCCTCGAAAAAAGTAAAAGGACCGCCATTCCCTCGGTGGTCCTTTTGCTTTTAAATCCCAGAATATACAAATAAATATATTTTTCAAAAAATGTTGACTTTTTTAACATTCGTGATAAACTGTTTTTGGGTGATATAAATGAAAGTAAAAAAATACAGTACGTTTTGGTTCTTATTTCTTGCAATAGTATATTTAGAACTGATATTAAAGGCTTTTACCAGCCACACATTCTTTGATATCGGTCTTTTAATAATGCCCGTTTTTTCAATGGTTTCGGCTCTTATATTGTCCTGCATTTTTTCAAGGGTAAAGCAACATATTGCCAAGCATATAACCACCGGCATTTTAGCATTTTTAACCTTACTTTATGCATCACAACTAATTTATTATAAGGTCTTTAGTTATTATTTCGAATTAACTTCAATCGTAGCCGGCGGTATCGGACAAATTACAGAAGGCGGAATCATAGGTAACACCTTTAATGCGATTTTAAGCGGTTTGCCTGCAATTATCCTTTTATCTGTTCCGTTGGTTGTTTACATTTTGTTCGGTTTTAAAAGGCTTAAATACCGTAGAATGAAATGGCAGGGCGTGGCACTTCTTGGAGTCGCTGCAGTATGCTTGCACATTGCAATTACACTTATAATTTCACTGTCGGGCAATCTTTCTTCAGTTCAGTCGGGTGACTTTACTGTGAATTTCGGTGTAAATAAATTCGGTCTTTTGCGTACCGAAACGCTCGATTTCAAGTATAATATACTTGGTGTTGAACAAGATATTGATATTAATACCGAAGACCCAAATCTTATAGATACCGTAACCCCTACCCCTCCCCCGACCGAAAACACAGAGCCTATTGACACTTCGCCGAATGTTATCGATATTGATTTTACTGCTTTGAGCGAAAGTGCAAGCAGTAAGCAGTTAAAAACTTTAAATGAATATTTCAGCCAAAAGCAACCCACCCTTAAAAACCATTACACCGGAATGTATGAAGGATATAATCTTATAACCATTACGGCTGAAGGATTTTCTCACTACGCTATTCATCCCGAACTTACTCCTACACTTTACAAAATGTATCAGGACGGTTTTAAGTTCACCAATTTCTATACCCCATGGCTCGGTTCAACATCAGCCGGTGAGTATGCTGCTTGTACCGGACTTTTACCGGCAAACAGTATGGGACTTAAACTTTCGGGCTCAAACTATTACCCTTATACATTAGGTAATATCTTCCAAAGTATCGGCGTTGATAAAACATTCGCTTACCACAACCACACTTATAACTACTATAACCGCCATCTTTCCCATCCTAATATGGGTTATACATATCTCGGTATGGGCAACGGTTTGGAGAAGTATGTTAAGAAAAGATGGCCTGAGTCCGACCTTGAAATGATAACCGGCTCAACCAAGGACTATTTGAGTGATAATGAGCGATTCCATGCATACTATATGACAGTTAGCGGACATTATCAATACAGTTTTTCAGGCAACAGTATGTGCAACAAAAACAAGGATTTGGTAAAGCATCTTGACTGTTCTGATGCAATGAAAGCCTATTACGCCTGCAACATTGAACTTGACCGTGCTATGGAGCAGTTGTTAAAGGACCTTAACGCTGCCGGTGTTGCCGACAAAACCGTTATCACTATCACTCCCGACCACCACCCTTATGGATTAGAGCAAGATGGCGACGATAAGTATTCAGTTTGGAGAGAGTTTTTAGGCCACGACGTTGAAACCACCTTTGAACTGTATGAAAGCGTTTTCTTACTTTACTGCCAAGGCACTAAAAACGCTCCCACAGTTGACAAGCCTTGCTCAACCGTAGACGTTTTACCGACCATACTCAATCTTTTTGGAATCCAATATGATTCAAGATTGCTTATCGGAACTGACATAATGTCAACCACCGACTGTGTAGCCCAGCTTCATGACCGCTCATTCGTTTCAAGTAAAGGTAAATACAACGCTAAAACCAAAGAATTTACTTTACACGAAGGTCAGAGTTTTGCCTCAAAAGAGGAACAGGATGTTTACGTTAAGCAGGTTAAGGATTTGGTTGCTAACCGCTTTAAAATGTCAAAAGCAATTTTCGACAATAATTATTACAAGCATGTGTTCGGTAAAAAATAACCGTTAAAAACAAGCAACGAAAAACTCCACTTGGTATTCCAAGTGGAGTTTTTTGTTTTATCAGCCTTCAACCTTATCCCAGGTATCAGGGACTTCACCGCCCGAGAGATAAATCTCAAGGCACTTTTCAATATCAGTTACGCTGGATTTAATGACTTCACCTAACGGTGTGCCGTCAAGCCAAGCTGTGTAATGATACATATCATCCGGGCTTTCAGTAAATTCAACCAACTTGCTTCCGCCCTCTATAAAATTAAACTTGACGCTGAAAACAGGTTCTGTATATTCTGCCTCTAAAACATACTCGGTAAGAGACAGCATTAACACACGCTGATAAATAAGTTTAAACGATTTAGTGTTCATCTCGGTAGAACCTTTTTTAACAACCGTATCGTAAACATCGGTTTCGCCCTCACGAAGATTGTGCTTTAAATCAAACTTATATTTGCCTGTTTTATCCGCCATTTCCACACTCTTGATAGAGTAAAGGTCCTCCAGTATAAAGCCGGCATTAAACATCTTGGTAATATCATTTGATGCTTCTATAAGGAAGTTAAAGCTGTCTACTGCCACACCGAAAATCTGGTTTTTACCGTTAGCCATAACGGTCATACACTGAGTATCGGTATCCTTACCTACTACACCGCCGATTGTCAACGTATAAGTATACTTGCCTACCTTAAACTCAATCACACCTTTAGGATTTTTAAGGTTATAGGTTTCCTTTTCCTTGTCGGTCGATGTGTATGAATACATAGCAACTGCTTCTAATCCGTTATTAGCAAAATTAATAATATTTGTTATAAAAGCAGTGTCGGCAGGACGCTTATACGGTGTGGTCATCATATACGGCATATAATCCGCCGAAGCACCTGTCGCCATCTTAAACGCATAAGTCTTTCCGCCAAAAACATCACCGGAAATCTTGATGCTGTCAAATCTTGCTAATTTGTTGGTGCTCTCATTAAAATATGATTTATTATCATCAGTTTTGCTGATTGCCTCAATAATGGTCGGTTCAGCAAAGGTCTTTGTGGTACACATAAAAACCTCTGCATATTCAGCCTTTACGACATAAATAGTGTCTGAAAGACTGGTCACAAAGTAGTATGCGTCACCGCCTGCAACAGAACTTCCGACCTTAATAGTCAAAGTTTCGGTGCCGTCATTGAATTTAATAATGCAACCTGCATTAAGACTATCCGTAATACCGTAATACTCGTGGTATTCTTCAACGCTTGAGAAGGTGTTTTCCATCTCACGGAAGCCCTTAATCTCAAGACTGTCCTGAATCTTCAATCCAATAGAGTCAGACATTGTAAGTTTGGTGTCCAAACCGTCCACACGCCACTGGGTATCATAAAGGTAGGTTTTTTTACTGCTCGAAGAAGTCGTGCTTGAGGAAGTACCGGAAGAATCAGCAGAAGCGGTGTCTTCTTTTTTCTCATTCTTTACATAAACCGGCAAGCAAACAAATTCATCCAAGACATTAACGTAACTAACCGATTCGATATTGGTTTCAACCTCAACCTTTTCGCCTTTTATGGTTACGTATGAAGATTTAACAATATCTTTGAATTTTAAAATATCAAACTCTTCTTCCTCGGCAACCGAATTGTTCGAGCTTGAATTTTCAGTTGGAAGTAATTTTTCAACTAAAAATATACTTCCAATTATGGCACCGCAAAGCACCGCCGCAATGACGCAAATCAAAATGCGTATAAAGTTTCCTTTCTTGGCAGGTTTTTTGGTGTCATAAACGTGTTTTACAAAAATAGTTGACTGAGGTTCGCTGTCAATTGACGGCACTTCCGCCTTGTTAGGCTCAACAGAAGATTCTGCCTCATTCAATTTATCCTTTTCAAAGGAATTCATCATTTACTCTTTCTCCTAATCCAAACAACAGTGCCTAATACGACTATAGCAATAGGAACGGCTGCCATGAATATCCACTTCATAACGTCAACCTTCTTTTGGTTAACCTTATCGTAGTAATCCTCAACCTTAATGGTTTTTGGAACAAAACTAAACGCCGAATCGGCAGTACCAACGACCTGTTTAAAGGTAGTAAGAGTGATGTCCATATTAGCCACACTGTTTTGATTGTAATTGCCGGAAATCATTTCAGCAGAACCAAAAGCAACAATATAACTGCTTACATAATTCTTTTCATAAACGTCGTCATCATGAGAGAAAATCGCTGTAGCAAATTTGAACTTTTCAGCATTTTCAGCCGGTTTCCAATCCTTAATATCAACGCCTAACGGCATGAGTGTTGTATAGCCCATACTTGCCGTACGCATGATTACCTCGGCAGTACGGGTATAGGTTGCAGTGGTACTGGTGGGCCAAAGCTGTTTTACATGAACTATATTTTTTGCAACACAGTATTTACCCAAGTCACTACTGCTTGGAGTATATTCGGTTTCAACAACTTCCATAATAAGCTGAGTGTTATCCTCGCTTGCGTGGAAGCTACTATCAGTCTCATACAAAATGCCCTCGTCGAATCCGATACCCCAGTCGCCAAGCAAACCGCAAAGATTCTTTAACGACGTAGTATTTGTTCCGGCAAAATAGTAGAGAGCTTTTTGCTTTTTGCCGTTATTATTAAGGAAGTTTTCTATTAATTCACGATCAGCAACCGATATGTCGGACTTACAGTCTGCAAGAATGATGCCGGCATATTTATCATAATTTTCAGGAATTAAAACGGTTGATAAAAGTTTATCACTAAACTCAATATCAATGTTATTAACCTGTAAAACCTTCTCTAAAGCTTCGGTTAAAATTTTATCACTGCTGATAGTAGTAGGTACCAAGAAAAGCGGAGTTTTGGCAGATGTTACACGATATATAGCCGAGGAAATTGCAGCCTCTATTTTGTTTTCGGTAATAAAGTATCCGTAACCGGCACCTGCAGTAGCGGTATAACCGTACATCTGATACATTTGACCGTCGCCTGTAAGATAATCGGCATTGCCACTTGTATCCTCAAGTGTATAAATATCTTTAAAAGGTACTACTGCACGGCGGGTAACATCCTTACCGCCCAACTTAAAGGTAGTTTCAACCAAAATATCTCCGGTTTGATACTCAAAATCAGAGAAGTTGTCGGTAATTTCACGGGTTTTTGCGTCATAAATATCAATGAACTTTACACTAATATTACTGTTATAACTTTGATATTTTTTCAAAAGCTCAACGGTTTGGGTGAAATATACCATATTATTTGCATTATAATCAACAAAATACTCTTTTGCGGCAAAATAACCCATATCGGCAGTTGTACTTGTTTGGCTCAAATACTGTGCCTCTGTACAAGCGATGTAAACGTTGATTTTTTCCTCAACACTGCTGATATACTCAAAGTTCTTATCACTGATACTATGCTGCTTGTCAGCAGTAAGGTCAATTTCTAACGGATAACGGTCAGCCAAAACGGTTGAAAGTGCTGTAAGACCGATAACAACGGCAATAAATATCACCGACAACACAACTGCGTAAACGTTTCTTTTAAGAGCGATTGTATTTTTGAGTTTGTTTGTTTTTTCTGTCAACTTTTCTTTTTTAAACATTAAAATACACCCCTCTCTTAAGAATAACGGCGTTTATCAAGGACACGCACTGTTAAGAATATGAAAATTGCGGTAAAGCCGATAAAGAACACGGCATTGGAATAATCGATAACGCCTTGTGCAAATGCACTGTAACGGCCAATGAACGAAATCCATTCAACCACTTTAGTAACCCAGCTTACGCCGATGCTTTCTGCAATAGAGTCCATAAGATAAAGCATTATTGAAGCGGCGAAACTACCAACTGCGGCAACAAGCTGACTTTCGGTTAAGGACGAAATAAACACACCTAACGCAATTAAAGCCGAACCGATGAGCAAAACACCTAAAATATTACCGATATAAATAAGCCAGTTAACGGTAACACCCTGGAAGGCGATAATAATCTGATAAACCAAAGTCATCGAGTAGCCCATCATAAATATTGCAAGCGTTGCGAAAAACTTACCGAAAACGATTGCATAAAGACTTACCGGCGAAGTAATAAGCACTTGGTCAACCTTTTGCCTGCGGTCCTCACTCATAGTTCTCATGGTAAGAACGGGGATAAGCAAGAAAATTGCGGTAAATGACAAGAATGTACTGAATATGTAACCAATATCAGCACTGCCGTGAGAATAAACCTCTGCAAAGCTCATACCTTGAGCAAACATCATCAAAGCCAAGAACACATATCCGATAGGGGTAGTGAAAAACGACTTGAATTCTCTTTTAAAAATAGCAACCATTTACTTTTCCTCCCCTTCGGTAATTTCTTCTGAAACTTCAGGTGTCTCGGCAGCCTCATCTACTGTGTCCTCAGCAACCTTGTCTGCCCTTTTGCCGAAAAGCTTTTGCTGTTCTTCGTCCGACATCTCGGTCAGTCTTAAGAATATTTGCTCAAGACTCAATTCATTAGACTGCATAAGCATCAACGGCCAGTTTCTTTCAGCCAAGCGGTTGAAAATGCTGCGACGGACATCGGTGTTTCCATCCGGCTCAATTATAAAATCATTAGAGTTCTTCTCCTGCATACCGGTGCAGGTGACGTTTTTAACACCCGGAATGGTTGCCAAGGTCTTCAAAACCTCGGTTCTCGGTCCGCCGATACGGACTGTCAAAGTATGGTCGTCAGACAAGGTCTTGGAAAGATTGCCCGGTGTATCATCGGCAATAATCTTACCGTGGTTAATAACGATAACACGCTCACAAACCGCCTGAATTTCAGACAAAATATGCGAACTTAAAATAACAGTGTGATTTTTACCAAGTTCGGTAATAAGGGTACGGATTTCAATAATCTGCTTGGGGTCAAGACCAACGGTAGGCTCGTCCAAAATCAAAACATCAGGGTTGCCCACCAAGGCTTGGGCGATGCCCACACGCTGACGGTAACCTTTGGAAAGGTTTTTAATAAGTCTGCCCTTAACGTGGTCAATTTTAACCAACCTGCAGATTTCATCAATATGAGGACCTTTGGGAAATTTAACCTTTTTAAGGTCGAAAATAAAGCTCAAATACTCCTTAACCGTCATATCAAGGTAAAGCGGCGGCTGTTCAGGAAGATAGCCAATACGCATCTTGGCTTCATTCGGATTTTCCAAAATATCGTATCCATCAATAGCAACACTGCCGGAGGTTGCCGACAGATATCCGGTGACGATGTTCATCGTGGTACTCTTACCGGCACCGTTAGGTCCCAAGAAACCTAAAATCTCACCGTCGTTAACAGTAAAACTGACATCGTTTACCGCAACGTGAGAACCGTATTTCTTGGAGAGATTTTTAACTTCTATCATTTATGTTTTTCCTCCAAACATATAAGTTTTGTTTTTCCAATTTTATATTTTATCAAATGGCGTCTGTTAAATTGTAAACATTCAATTAACATTAGATAAATATATGTGGTAATTGTACCATAACAAAGCGAAATAATAAAGAGTTTTTTATGCTAAATTATAAAAATAATCGCCGGAAATTCCCTTAAATTACGATATTCATTGACAAACTGGCATTTAATGTATAATATATATACTTGTGAGAGTATATTTACTCTCTAAAAAAAATATTATTTTGAATTGGAGAATATAAAATGGACGACCCCGAACCTGATACTACCGCGATGATTCTAGTATTGATTTTTGTTTTATCGGTCATTGTATGTTTTCTTGTGACCTTAGGAACCTCTGCATTGCAAGAGGTTAACGAGAAGAAAATTCGCGATTTGGCGGAAGACGGCAATAAAAAGGCCAAACGTTTAAGCCGACTGATTGACCGCAGACCGAAACCGACCGACACCGCAAGTACCACTACAACACTTTGCTTGATTTTTGGGCTTGGCTCTGCCCTACTTTTCGCTTTTACGAAATATATATTACCGACAATTTCTAATACAAGCAGTATCTCCTTAGTCAGCACAACAGTATTACTGCCGAGTCTTATTGCCGCAGTTGCAACTGCCGTGCTGTTTACAGTGTTCGGTTTTATGCTGCCAAGAAGATTAGGGAAACAAAATCCTGACAAAATCGCCGCAAATGTATCGGGATTCTTATTATTCATAAAAACCGTTGTTCTGCCTGTGACAGCTTTAACCTCAACAATTGCAAGAATTTTAGTTAAAATTTTCGGCGGTGACCCACACGTTGATGAAGCACCCGTAACCGAAGACGAAATTCTTTCAATGGTTGACGAGGGCGAGGAATCCGGCGTTTTAGAAGAAATCGAAAAAGAAATGATTAACAACATTTTCGAATTCGGTGAACTTACCGCTGCCGAGGTTATGACACACCGTACATACCTCACTGCCGCCGAAGTCAGCGAGCCTATCGCGGAAGTTATTGCTAAAGCCATTGATGCCGGTTGCTCAAGACTGCCGGTTTACGAGGACGAGTTGGATAACATTAAGGGTATCCTCTATGTTAAAGACCTTTTACAGTATGTCGGCACTAAAATTCCCGCAAAATTAAAACCTGCCGACCTTATGCGTGAGGCTATGTTTATCCCCGAAACCAAAAAGTGCAGTGACCTGCTCACCGAAATGATTGAAAAGCATTTACAGATGGTTATCGTTGCCGATGAATACGGCGGCGTTGCCGGTATTGTTACGGTTGAAGATTTAATCGAGTCGATTGTCGGCAACATTCAGGACGAATTTGACGACGAGGAAGAAGAAATCCAGAAAATCAGCGAGGACAAGTTTAATATTGACGGTATGTCGGCTGTTTCCGAGGTTGACGAACTTTTAGATATCGAACTGCCCGAGGGTGAATACGAAACCGTTGCAGGTTATTTGATGTCGGTTTTAGGACGCGTTCCCGAAGCCTATGAGCACCCAACAGTTGAATACGGCGGCTACTCCTTTACGGTTGCCGAAATGGATGAACGCCGAATTGTCCGTATAACCGTAGAACGTTTGCCCGAAAACTTGGAAACTACAGAAGAAAAATAAAATCATAAAAAAACAAAACAAACCCGCAGTTGAGCAATTGTTCAACCGCGGGTTTTCATATTCAATATAAACTGCACAAACTATCTTCTGCGACGCTGTTGCGAGCCTGCAACAAGTAAAAACAGTCTTAATAACTGCATTACGGTAACCGCTAATGCGGCAACATAGGTCATAGCGGCGGCAGTTAACACTTTTTTAGCACCTATTGCCTCGTCTTCATACAAAATACCGCCATCAGTTATCGCCCTTAAAGCCCTACGGCTTGCGTTAAATTCGGTCGGCAAGGTGACCAACTGGAATACAACACACAACGCAAAAAGTGCAACACCTATATATGCGATTATGCTGTATTGAGCACCGAATGACGAAAGAATTATTCCCAACAGCACTAGCGGAATCGACAACTTTGAGCCGATATTGGTTATCGGAACAATGGCAGTGCGAATTTTAACCGGCAAATACCCTACCGCGTGCTGAACAGCGTGACCTGCCTCGTGACAGGCAACACCGATTGAGGCAACCGAGGTACTGTCATAAACGTTTTCCGAAAGCCTGATTGTATTAGCTTTGGGGTCAAAATGGTCGGTCAAATGACCTTTCACACGCTCAATATTTACACCTAAAACGCCGTTATCCTGCAAAACTCTTCTTGCCGCCTCGGCAGCGGTAAGTCCGCGACGCGAATAAACTTCTGAATACTTTTTAAAAGAAGAATTAACCTTCGCACTGGCAAGCATTGAAAGAATAACAAACGGCATTACCAAAATTATATAAGACCAATCAATATAAAACACCCTAATAGACCTCCGAATGAAATAATTTAATAAATACTACACAAAATTCCTTTAGTAAAGTTCACTAAAGGAGTAAAAAATGAAAACCGATACGCATTTAAAATACGCTAAAGCTCTTTCAAACCGATATTTTTCAAACAGCCGATTTGACCGCTTTTTATTTATTTTGGGCTCTGTTTTGCCGGATTATAACCCGTTTTCTTACCTGAAATCATTTAAAATAAAACCCTTTTTCGGCCACAACTGGGACAATCGCAAAGATTATATTTTATCCGAAATCCAAAAATTAAAACACAAGCAACTTAATGCTTTCGAGCTTGGTAAACTTGTGCATTATATTTGCGATGCCTTTACACACACCCACAACAAAGAGTTTACGGGAAACCTTTTAAAACACGCCGCTTATGAAAAAGCATTGCATAATTATTTTGACCGCCAAACTGAAAATAATGAGTCTTCTCTTGAAAGCATTTGTGACCCGGAAATAGATTTTTTAGACCTGCACCGGCAGTACCTCACAGAAACCCCCGGTCAAAACAACGATTTCGACTTTATAGAGACTGCTGTTCAGTATGTTTTGAGGCACGGTATACCTCACGACCGTAAACCGCAAACGATGCCAACAAATAAGGCACTGTAAAAATAAGCGGCACCGCCAAAAGTGACAGCAAAAGCCAACCGAAAAAGCTGAAGAAAAATCCTACCGTATTAAACCTGAAACCTTTTGTCACCTTGACAGTTCGGCGGATAGTTTTGCCTGATGAGAGTTCGGGTTCGGAAAAAATTACAGTGTAACACAAAATATAAACACTAATCCACATTAAAAGTGCTAAAAATCCGAACAATTTGAAAAACGATACCAACGGTAACAAGCCGTTCATAACAATCGGCATCGAAACTCCCAAACTATCGTACAAATGAGGTGATGTTAAAATACCTACTGTAATATAAGGCAAAAAACAAACAATAGCACCTATAACCAACCTTATATACAGTCTTATTGAAAGACCTAATGTTTTAAAAAAGGTTTTCGGCGAGGAAAAGTAATAAAAAATGTCTCCAACACTGACTGAACTTCCACCCGTAACAAACCAAAACCAACGCATTACACCGAAAAACAAAGGAAACATTATAAGAAAACTGAAAACTGCAGAAAAAAGTGTTATTCCAACACTTGCTAATTGGCTATAAAGCGGTAAATCAGTAGGAGTGAACGGTGTCCAAACCTCTTTAACTTTAAAGATACTCATCAACATATATTGCATAAAAGTATTAAGCAACAATGTAGCAATAAGTACAACCGAAATCACAATAGCTTCAGGCCAACGATGTTTTAACGCACCTCGTGCCGCTTTTTTAATTTCACTAAAAGTAGGTTGCATAATATATCTCCGTAAAAAAATATTCTTACTAAATTTTACCACTATTTTGGAAAAAAGTAAACCTAACTATTTTAAATTTACACATTATTTACACTATTATAATAGTTATGGTTAGTCGAAACATGTCTGTTTCGACACAAAATCTTTGATTTTGTAGCAAATTTTCAAAGAAAATTTGTCCATATCTATTACAATGATTGTCGTACAAAACCAAATTATGCAATTTGGTTTTGTTAGTGCCACTTCTAAGTGGCTCGTCAAAACGTTTTCAAAGCGTTTTGACTAACTACAATCATTATTATAAATATTACCACTATCTTTACATATTAAACCGCGAGAATGACCCTCAAATTGCGATGGAAATGTATTAATATGCAAAATTTTAGAGTATTTATGCATTTTCTTAAAATCAATGATTTTAACCGCAAATCTTTAATACATCCAAAATTTATATGTTTTGTTGCTTTTTTACAGTATTTTAAGTAAAAAACGGCGATTTTGCATACATTAGATAAATTTATAAAAAACACTTGATTTTATTCATTTTTGTTGTATAATTATAAGAACATAGCATGGGAGCATATTTTTACAACTGACGGAGGTCAAAAATGTTCAAAGTTTTCATTGACGGACGCGAAGGCACAACCGGTCTTCGGATAATCGAGCGTTTAAGTAAGAGAAAAGATATAGAACTTATGCTTATCGACGAGGACAAGCGTAAGGACTTGGAAGAACGACGCAAATTTTTAAATGCTTGCGACGTAGCTTTTTTATGTCTGCCTGATGCCGCTGCAATCGAGGCGGTAAGCTTGGTTGAAAATGAGAATGTTAAAATAATTGACACTTCGACTGCTCACCGCACTAATCCCGATTGGGTTTACGGCTTTCCCGAACTAAAAAAAGAGTTCAGAGAAAAACTTCCCAACGCAAAGCGTGTTGCTGTTCCCGGCTGTCACGCAAGCGGCTTTAACGCTTTAATCAGTCCGTTGGTTGAGGCTGGCGTGATTGAGAGTGATGCTCTTATCACCTGCTTTTCATTGACAGGTTATTCCGGCGGCGGCAAAAAAATGATTGCTCAATACGAAAATGAGAAGTCAGACGAAATGAACAGTGCCAGAATTTATGCTTTGGGACAAACACATAAGCATCTGCCCGAAATGGCAGCAATATCGGGACTTGAAAACCAACCCGTATTCTCCCCCATTGTTGACGACTATTACAGCGGAATGTTAGTAACCGTACCATTCTTCAAAAGTCAGGTCAAAGGCGGTATTGAGGCAGTAAAACAGGTCTACTTAAAAAAGTACGCTGACGCAAAGTTTATTGATGTTTCGGATATAAACGGTGAAAGCACCGGCTCTATGTTGGGCTCGAACAACCTGTCAGGTAAAGACAAAATGCAAATTTTTGTTTGCGGTAATGAGGAACGTTTCACTGTCTCGGCTCGATTTGACAACTTGGGCAAAGGTGCCTCAGGTGCCGCAGTACAATGTATGAATATTATGCTTGGTTTCGACGAAACCGAAGGTTTAGACTTATAAAAGGTGATTACAATGATAAAAACAGAGGGCGGCATTTGTGCCGCAAAAGGATTTAAAGCATCGGGTATCCATTGCGGAATTAGAAAGAATAAAACAAAACGCGATTTAGCACTGATTGTGAGCGAGGTTAAGGCTTCTGCAGCCGCAACCTACACAACCAACCTTGTCAAGGGTGCACCTTTGACCGTTACCAAGAAAAACTTAACTGACGGCTATGCACAGGCAATTATCTGCAACAGCGGTAACGCCAACACCTGCAACGCCAACGGTATTGAAATTGCCGAGGGTATGTGTGATTTAGTTCAGCAATATGCAAAGATTAATGCAAGTGACGTTATCGTTGCCTCGACCGGCGTTATCGGTCAACCGCTTGACATTACCCCTATCGCAAACGGTATGCCTCAGCTAATAAAAGAGCTTGACTTTTCGGGCAGCCGCCGTGCTGCAGAGGGTATTATGACCACCGATACCAAGGTTAAGGAAATTGCCTTTAAGTTCGAAGTAAATGGTAAAATGTGTACCATCGGCGGTATTGCCAAGGGTTCAGGTATGATTCATCCCAATATGGCAACTATGCTTGTTTTTATCACAAGTGACGTTAATATTAAACCTGAGATTCTTCAAACCGCGTTAAGCGAGGATATTAAAGATTCCTTCAATATGGTAAGCGTTGACGGTGACACCTCAACCAACGATATGTGTTGTATTTTAGCCAACGGTTTGGCTGAAAACCCCATTATTGACAGTGTTGACAGTGACGGATTTAAGGCATTTAAAGAAGCGCTGTTTGCCGTAACCTCTTACCTTTGCCGTAGCATTGCACGTGACGGTGAGGGTGCAACAAGACTTATGGAGGTTATCGTTTCGGGTGCTTCCGATAAAATGACTGCCAGAACAGTCGCCAAGTCGGTCGCCTGCTCGTCACTGCTTAAAGCTGCAATCTTCGGTGCTGACGCTAACTGGGGTCGCGTACTTTGTGCAATCGGCTACAGCGGTGCTGATTTAGATGTTACCAAAGTCGGCGTTTCGTTTAAGTCGGTTTCCGGCGAAATCGAAGTTTGTCGCAACGGTGCAGGTGTAGATTTCAGCGAAGAAATTGCAAAGAAAATTCTTTTGGAAGAAGAAATTACAATTCTTGTTACGTTAGACAGCGGTGACGCTACCGCGACCGCTTGGGGTTGCGATTTGACCTACGATTACGTAAAAATCAACGGCGACTACAGAACCTGATTTCGAAAGGGTGAATTATAATGGAAATTAATAACGCTCAAAGAGCTTTGGTCTTAACCGAAGCATTACCTTATATTCAAAAATATGCCGGTAAAATCGTCGTTATAAAATACGGCGGTAACGCTATGATAAACGGCGAACTTAAAGCCGCAGTTATGCACGATATTGTGCTTTTATCGTTAGTCGGTGCTAAAGTTGTTTTGGTGCACGGCGGCGGTCCCGAAATTTCGGGAATGTTGAAAAGAGTCGGCAAAGAATCGGTATTTAAAGACGGACTTCGTGTTACCGACCAAGAAACTGTTGAAATCGTACAAATGGTATTGGCAGGTAAAACCAACAAGGATTTAGTCAACCTTTTGGAAAATACCGGCGGTAAGGCTATTGGTCTTTGTGGTATCGACGGACATATGATTCGTGCCGAAAAAATGAACGAAGATTTAGGCTTTGTCGGTGAAATTACCGATATTAACACCCAACCTATTTTGGATTTGCTTGAAAAGGGATATATCCCCGTTGTTTCAACCGTAGGTTGTGATGGTGAGGGTAATGTTTACAACATTAATGCCGACACTGCCGCGGCAGAAATTGCAGGCAAATTAAAGGCTGAAAGTTTTATTTCCATGACCGATATTTCAGGTCTTATGAGAGATAAAGACGACCCCGATTCGCTGATTAGAAAAGTTAACGTCAGTGAGGCTACCCTGCTCATTAAAAACGGCGTTATCCAAGGCGGTATGATACCCAAGGTTGAATGTTGTATTGAGGCTATCCGTCGCGGAGTTCAAAAGGTATTTATTATTGATGGACGTATTCCGCACGCAATTTTAATAGAAACTCTCACCGACGAAGGTATCGGCACAATGTTTGTGGGGTAAAAAATGGAACATTTTATTGAAAATGATAAACAGTATGTCGCTAACACGTACGGCAGATTTAATGTTGAATTAATAAGCGGTAACGGTGCCGAAATTACAGATGTTGACGGCAAAAAATACATTGATTTAGGCTCAGGTATTGCCGTAAACACCTTCGGTATTAACGATACAGAATGGAAAAATGCAGTAATTGAGCAGTTGAATTTAATTCAACACACCTCTAACCTTTACTATTCAAAGCCGTGTGTTGAATTGGCAAAGTTGCTTTGCGAAAAGTCAGGAATGAAAAAGGTCTTTTTTGGCAATTCGGGTGCAGAGGCTAACGAATGTGCAATAAAAACCGCACGTAAATATTATTCCGACTGTCATAACGGTGCCGAGGGTAAGATAATCACCTTAATAAACAGTTTCCACGGCAGAACAGTTACTACCCTTTCCGCCACAGGTCAGGACGTTTTCCATAAAGACTTTGGCCCCTTTACAAACGGTTTTGAGTTTGTCCCCGCTAACGATTGCGAGGCTTTGAAATCGGCTGTAGGCAGTGATACCGCCGCAGTTATGCTTGAATTAGTTCAGGGTGAGGGCGGAGTTAACGCCTTATCGCAAGAATTTATCGACTGTGTTAAAACGGAAGCCCAAAAATATGGCTTTCTCATTATTGCCGACGAAGTGCAGACCGGCAACGGCAGAACAGGTAAATATTTCGCTTGCGAGCATTTCAATTTAAAACCGGACATTATCACAACCGCAAAAGGTCTTGGCGGAGGATTGCCGATTGGTGCTTGTATTTTCGGTGAAAAGACCGAGTTTACATTAAAGGGCGGTGACCACGGCTCAACCTTCGGAGGAAACCCCGTAGTATCAGCCGGTGCTGTGTCCATTGTTAAAAGAATTGACCAGAAACTGCTTGACGAGGTCACAGAGAAATCAGAATACATAAAATCCCAACTTTTGAAAATTAACGGTGTCAAAAGCGTTTCAGGATTAGGACTTATGCTCGGTATCGAAACCGAAAAACCGGCAAAAGAGCTCAGCGATAAAGCGTTGGAAAAGGGTGTTTTGGTTTTAACCGCAAAAACGAAATTAAGATTGTTGCCTCCCTTAAACATAACAAAAGAACAGGTAGACAAAGCTCTGAAAATCTTAAAGGAGATTATTGAAGAATGAAACATTTACTTAAATTAGGCGATTTATCAACCGCTGAAATCGAAGAAATTTTAAATCTCGCCGACCAGTTAAAATACGACCAAAAGCACGGCGTTGACCACCGCTATTTAAAGGGTAAAACATTAGGTTTGATTTTCCAAAAATCTTCTACACGTACCCGTGTTTCATTTGAAGCCGGTATGTACCACTTGGGCGGTCAAGCTTTGTTTTTAAGTTCACGCGACCTTCAAATCGGCAGAGGTGAGCCGGTCGAGGATACCGCACGTGTATTATCACGTTATTTAGACGGTATTATGATTCGTACCTTTGCTCAACAAGAGGTTGAGGATTTGGCAAAATACGGCTCAATCCCCATAATCAACGGTTTGACCGACTATTGTCATCCCTGCCAAGTTTTAGCCGACTTAATGACAATCCGTGAGCATAAAGGCTCTTTAGAGGGACTTAAACTTACCTTTGTCGGTGACGGAAACAATATGGCAAACTCGCTGATTGTCGGCGGTATTAAGTGCGGTATGGAAGTGGCAATTGCCTGTCCTAAGGGTTACGAGCCTGATGCCGATATTATGAAGTGGGCAAGTGCTACCGGCAAATTCACCTGCACAGAGGATATCGGTGCAGCCGTAAAAGACGCCGACGCCGTTTATACTGACGTTTGGGCATCAATGGGTCAGGAAGACGAAAAGGTTGAACGTGAACGTGTATTCAAAGAATATCAGGTTAACGAGGGCTTTATGTCGTTGGCTCATAAGGACGCAATGGTTATGCATTGCTTACCTGCTCACAGAGGTGAAGAAATTACCGCAGAAACCTTTGAAAAGCACGCCGACGAGATTTTCGACGAGGCAGAAAACCGCCTGCACGCACAAAAGGCAGTTTTGGTGCTTACTATGGGTGATAAAAAATAAGATGTTTTTAAGCGGAAGGGACATACCCTTCCGCTTAAATTTTTGCTTTGGCTGACAATAACTTACTATTGAAATGCATTAAAAAAAGTGGTAAAATGTTATCGGATTAATGGGAAGCAGGTGTAACTCCTGCACGGGCACGCCGCCGTAATTAGTTTGATTTATCAAGTCTATCCCCTGCCGCAAAGGGAGATAAGCCATTGGGTAACACTGAGAAGGTGACTTAATTTTGCTTTAAGTCGGAAGACCGAATCCGAAACAGAAAACTTCTGAAATTTCAGCTTTGCGAGTGCCGAAGAATAGTTTTCAAAACAAAAAAGGAGAAATGATAAATGAAAAATTTAAACTTTATCAAAAAACTTATGTCCCTCATTTTATCAATTTGTCTTATTGCGGCAATAGGACTTTCACTCACGTCTTGCGGCGAAAAAGAAACACCCCAAGACAACTATGTTCCCGGACAGTCGGCAACTGCATCAACCGGTTCTAGTGAAACCTCGTCTTATGTTCCGGGCGATACTTATGGCGTAGCCGCCACCGATGTCAACAAGGGTAACGGCAACATCTCGTTTATTTTCCGCGTTCTCGGTCCAAATGATTCTAACACTATTTACCGTGTTTTCACTAACAAAACAATCGTTGGTGATGCCCTGCAAGACCTGAATATGATTTCCGGTGAGGAAGGTGCATACGGTCTTTATGTTAAAACCGTCACCGGCATTACCGCCGATTACGACAAAGATAAGGCTTATTGGGCATTTTATATCGACGGCAAGTATGCCTCAACCGGCGTTGATAAAACCGATATCGTAAAAGACGCTGAATATTGGTTCCAATACACTAAGGAATGAGTAAAACAGGACGTTTGCTTTTCCAAATCGTTCTGTTTGCCTCGTTTGGTACGTTAATGTATATTTCGGACATAATAATGGAATTATTGCCGAATATACATCTTATAGGAATGTTCACCGTCACATTTACGGTGGTATACCGTTTAAAAGCACTGATTCCCATATATGTTTATGTGTTTTTGACGTTGTTCTTTTCAGGCTTATCACCTTGGACACTACCTTACCTTTACGTATGGACGGTGCTTTGGGCGGTTGTAATGCTATTACCCCGCAATATGAAACCTATTGTAGCAACCTTTGTTTATATTGCCGTTTGCGGTTTGCATGGACTTCTATTTGGTCTTTTATATGCTCCGGCACATATTATATTGTTTACAGGTGGCGATTGGAGCCAATTTTTCACTTGGGTTATTATGGGTCTGCCTTATGACACAATACACTGTGTGGGTAATATATTCGTAGGAACTCTTATCTTCCCGCTTGTGACGGTATTAAGAAAACTACCCGGTGCTATTTTGACAAAACGAATTGGAGAACGAAATGAAAATTTATAATTCGGTTGCCGAACTAATTGGCAACACACCACTATTAAAACTTAATAATTTAACCGAGCAACATAAAATTTCGGCAACGGTTTTAGGTAAAATGGAGTGTTTTAACCCTGCCGGCAGTGCTAAAGACCGCGTTGCTTTAAGTATGCTTGACGTTGCTGAGAAAACCGGCAAAATCACTAAGGGTGCGACCATTATCGAGCCCACAAGCGGTAACACCGGTATCGGTCTTGCGTCGGTCGGGACGGCACGCGGATATAAAGTTATACTCACTATGCCGGACACTATGAGTGTTGAACGCCGAAACCTGCTTAAGGCGTTCGGTGCTGAAATTGTATTAACCGAAGGCAGTAAGGGTATGAGCGGTGCTATTGAAAAGGCTTTAGAGTTATCTAAAACCACCCCCGGCTCGTTTATCCCTTCACAGTTCGATAACCCTGCCAATCCCGAGGCTCATTATAACACGACCGGTCCTGAAATTTGGAACGATACCGACGGCACTGTTGATATTTTCGTTGCATCGGTGGGTACGGGCGGTACGCTTTCCGGCACGGGCAAATATTTAAAAGAGCAAAACCCCAATGTGAAAATAGTGGCTGTTGAACCGTTTGACTCGCCGCTTTTATCGAAAGGCTACTCAGGTCCGCACAAAATTCAAGGAATAGGTGCAAACTTTGTGCCTGAAAATCTTGACCAAAATATTATTGATGAAATCATTGCCGTCAAATCCGACGATGCTATGCTTATGGCAAAAGAAATTGCCCACACCGAAGGGATTTTGGTTGGTATATCTTCAGGTGCTACCTGCTTTGCGGCTTTACAGTTAGCACGCCGACCCGAAAACAAAGGTAAAACAATCGTAGCTCTCCTGCCCGATACAGGTGAACGTTACCTCTCAACAGGAATGTTTGATTAATACTAAATCTTAAAACCCACCGCGTTATGCGGTGGGTTTTTCTTCTTATATTAGCATACATATTAAAACGACCCCGGCGATTACTCGTCGGGGTCGAATTATTGTTTTAGAGTATCTATTACTTACCGTAAAGCTCCTGCAACTTCTCAAGATGCTCTCTTGAAGCCTTTGCAGCCTCGGCAGCCTTGTCGAACAACTCTTCTGCACGGTCGGGGAACGAACGGGTCAATGAAGAGTAACGAGCCTCGCCCAAGATGAACTCCTTATAGTCTGCAGTAGCAGGCTTAGAGTCAATGCTGAACGGATTCTTGCCTTCATCCTTCAAAGCCGGGTTGAAGCGGAACATATTCCAGTAACCGCAGTCAACAGCCTTCTTCATTTCGTTCTGGCAGTTAACCATACCGCCCTTAATACTGTGCATCTCACAAGGAGAGTAAGCAATGATGATGGACGGACCCTTATATGCTTCAGCTTCCTTGATAGCCTTCAAGGTCTGATTCTGGTCAGCACCC
>JAZRQE010000042.1:0-2223 GCA_045649545.1 Acutalibacteraceae bacterium | reverse complement strand
TTTATAAAAAGGCTATAGATGCCCGTAAAAAAGACAATATAACTTTTAACTGTGCATTTTTGCTCGAGACCGAAAATGACCAGAAGGTACTTCGTAGGCTTAAATCTAAAGATGCAGAAGTTTTTTCAAAGCAACCGTATTTGTTTAAAACTGTAAGCGGTCAGCATAAACGTCCCGTAGTGGTGGGTTTTGGCCCGTGCGGTATGTTTGCGGCATTGAGTTTGGCAAAGGCAGGTTTATGCCCGATTGTTTTAGAACGCGGACGTGATGTTGACATTCGTATAGCCGATGTTAACCGCTTTTTCGAAACTAATGATTTAGATGAAAATTCTAACATTCAGTTTGGAGAGGGCGGTGCAGGAACTTTTTCTGACGGTAAACTTAACACCGGCATTAAGGATAAACGCATCCGTGCAGTTTTGGAAATTTTCTCGGGTCATGGTGCCGGTGAAAACATTTTATACGACGCCAAGCCTCATATAGGAACCGACGTTTTGGTGCGTGTGGTCAAGTCCATTCGTGAGGAAATTATCCGTCTTGGCGGTGAGGTGCTGTTTTGCCACCGATTGACTAAAATTAATACCGACGGTACACGTGTAAAATCTGTCACTGTCGAAACACCCCGCGGTGTAAAGGAGTTTGACTGTGACCGCGTTATATTAAGCATTGGTCACTCGGCAAGAGATACATTCTTGATGCTTCAAAATATGGGTATTATGATGCAACCGAAACCCTTTGCCGTGGGTGCTAGAATTGAACATTTACAGGGAATGATAAATTCAGCACAGTACGGACAGTTGGTAGGTCACCATAACCTTGGTGCGGCGGACTATAAGTTGGCTGAACGCGTCTCAAACGGCCGCGGTGTGTTTACTTTTTGTATGTGTCCGGGCGGTGAGGTGGTTAACGCCTCAAGTGAAAAAGGCAGAGTTGCCGTAAACGGAATGAGCAATAATGCCCGCGACGGTAAAAATGCCAACTCTGCAGTGCTTTGTGATGTACATATTGAGGATTATTTTAAGGGTGATGTACTTGACGGAATGTATTTTCAACGTGAAATTGAGGAAAATGCATTCGAGGTAGGCAAGGGATTACCCGTAAGCCAAAGTTTAGGTGACTTTTTGGGGTCAGGTAAGGCTGACGGAAGTGTTGTACCAACCGCAAAATCGGGCGTTACATTCGGGGAAATAGGCAAGGTTTTGCCTAAATTCGTAACCGAATCGCTTGGTGAGGGTATAGTTTTATTTGACCGCAAAATTAAAGGCTTTGCTTCACCTAACGCTATATTAACAGCACCCGAAACAAGAAGCTCATCACCGGTTAGGATTTTGAGAAATGATAACGGTCAGGCTTCAATTATAGGACTCTATCCTGCAGGTGAGGGAGCAGGTTATGCCGGCGGTATAACCTCGGCGGCGGTTGACGGACTTAAAACTGCTGAGATTATAATAAATGAATTAAATCAAATGCTATGATTTTTTAAAACGCTATAATGGTTATATTCCATAAATCAAAGTGTGGATTTATGTGTTTAGTTGGCGGTTATGTCAGTGTGGAAAAATTTTTCCAAAAAAATTTTTAAAAAGTCGTTAAAAAATAAACAAAGTACTTGAAAAATGGGACAAATTAGTATAGAATACTATTGCAATTATTTTTAGGAGGTAACTACCAATGGTTAAAGTTGCTATTAACGGATTCGGTCGTATCGGCCGTCTCGCATTTCGTCAGATGTTTGGTGCTGAGGGCTACGATGTAGTAGCTATCAACGACCTTACTAAACCCTCTATGCTTGCTAATCTTCTTAAGTATGATACAGCACAGGGCGGTTACTGCGGTTACATCGGTGAGAATCTTCATACAATCTCTGCCGATGACGAAGCAGGCACCATCACAGTTGACGGTAAGACCCTTAAAATCTACGCAGAGAAGGACGCTAAGGACCTTCCCTGGGGCGAAATCGGTGTAGACGTTGTTCTTGAGTGTACCGGTTTCTACTGCTCAAAAGAGAAGAGCCAGGCTCACATTGATGCCGGCGCTAAAAAGGTTGTTATTTCTGCTCCTGCAGGCAATGACCTTCCCACTGTTGTTTACAGCGTAAACGAAAACATCCTCACTAAGGATGACACTATCATTTCGGCTGCTTCTTGCACCACCAACTGCTTGGCTCCTATGGCTAAAGCATTGAATGATTATGCTGCTATCCAGAGCGGTATCATGAGCACT
>JAZRQE010000041.1:0-47068 GCA_045649545.1 Acutalibacteraceae bacterium | reverse complement strand
ATTGTTTGCAAAGTTCCTCAACTTGTTCCTTAAAAACAAAATCAATCCTATGATTGGTGCTGCAGGTATCTCCGCATTCCCGATGTCGGGACGTATTGTTCACAAAATGGGACTTAAGGAAGACCCGCAGAACTTCCTTTTAATGCATTCAATCGGTGTTAACGTTTCGGGTCAGATTGCCTCGGTTATTGCCGGCGGCATAATCTTGAACTTCTTTGCTTAAAGGAGGAGATAAATAATGAAATTATTGAATATGTTTTTGAATCTTTTAAACGCTCCTTCCAACGTTAATGATGTTGTGGAAAAGGGTATGCAGTGGCATCCCGAAAAGGCTCTTGAAATTCTGCCTAAGGCAGGCATCGGTATGCTGGTTATCTTCGCTTTAATCGGTGTTATCATACTTGCAACATTGCTTATTAATAAAATCTTTTCTAAAAAATAAGCGATAAATAACTTTTAAACATGGATTAGTCCCCACTTAACTGTGGGGACTTTTTTGTTTAAACGAAGCGGTATTTGATAATAATTATATATAAATATAATGTTGCAAATTTAAAAACGTCAATTTTTACTTTTTTTCTATAAAGTGTGGCATAATTTTGTGAATTTTGTGCATTACATTTTTTGTCAAAAAATGTTAAAATATATATGTTAAATATAATGAAATAGGTTAGGCGAAACAATCCTGTTTCGCCACAAAATCTTTGATTTTGCGACAAATTTTTACTAAAAATTTGTCCTTTTCCATTGAAATAAATGTCGTGCAAAATTAAATATTATATTTTAATTTTGCTAAAGCCACTTAACAAGTGGCTTGTCGAAACGCTTTTAGAGCGTTTCGACTAACTACAATCATTATAATGAGGACGGTGAAAAGGTGCTTAAACTTAATGAAAAGGTTATGTACGGTACAACAGGAGTGTGCGTTGTTGATAGCGTTGAGGATAAGCGTATCGGTAGAGATATTAAGAAGTATTATGTTTTAAAGCCAGTATCTCAAACATCGTCCACAGTTTATATTCCACTCGATAATGAAAAATTGTTGAGTAAGGTGCGACGTATTTTGTCGGCAGAGGAAATTAAAAGTATGTTATGTTCATTAAGTAAAGAACCGGATATCTGGTCCGATAACGATAGTGAACGCAGAGAAAAGTTTTCAGAGATTATTTGTTCAGGTGACCGAAAGGCTTGTTTGGTATTAGTACGTACCTTGCATAACCGTCAAAACCTTTTGTCCGGGACCGGAAAAAGGCTACACATTGCTGATGAACGTGCTTTGAAAGAAGCACAGAGATTGATTCAGGATGAGTTTTCGGTTGTTTTGAATATTCAACCTAACGAGGTTGGAGATTACATTAAAAGTGAAACGGAAAATATATAACTAAAATGATTTTTGCCGTCTGTGATTTTATCACAGACGGCTTTTTGTTTTGTGAAATATGTAACAAATTTCGTGTAACACTGCTTAACATAATCAAAATTGTCAATTATTTGTATACGTTTAGTAATCCACTTTTTCCACATAGTTATCCACATACTGTTAGCGTGAAATCAAGGAAATTTCTGTCGAACAGTGCCGTTAATGTTGAAATCAATGTGGATAAGTCTAAAAACCTTTAAGGTTATTTAGTTAACATAAATTAAATTTGGTTGACGTTATGGAAACAAAAATACAATTTGTATACCTTTGAATACTTGACAATGAGTTGCACCAACGTTGTACGCGTTTACGAGGTAAAAGGGAAGCTGTATTCTGTGAAATAAGGAGGTAATGTAAGTGCGACATATTACTGCAATTGTTGATTTAAATGGTAAAGTCGAGGTAACTACGCAGTTAATCGGTTACAGTGGTGAGCATAATGCGGTGTCTTTAGAGGTCGGGTTTACTGAAGAGGGCTTAAGCCTTTATTCTAAGGCGGATTATTTTCGTATTGTCATTGATGGGTTTTATAGTGAAAAACTGTTTTTAAGCCAAAACAATGTAGTTCAGTGTAATCTCCCACAAGATGTAATGAAACCGCCAAAAATCAACTGTCAGCTTTTGGGATATAAAGGTGACGAGTCGGAAATTAATTTAATATTAAAGAGTGGCGTGTTCAGTTTTCAGGTTGACTGTTCAGAAGTTCCGTTTCAGAAAGTTGACGATGGTGCGGATTGTTTTGAAGAGGCATTGCATATATGTACTGCAGCAGCCGAAAATGCAAGCAATTTTTGCGAAGATGCTGAAAAGTCTGCTAAAAGTGCTTCAAACAGTGCAGATTTGGCAATCGCCAATTCGATTGAGGCTAGTGTTCAAGCAAGTACAGCGGCCATACACGCTCAAAGGGCGGAGCGTGCGGCAGAGTCCCTTGCCAACAATAATTTGGCAAACTCATTAAAGGGAAATAAAACTTCGAGTGTTGTACTATTAAATGACGTATCACCTATTGAGCATACGGTTAAGGTTCAGTTTAGTGATGCTGATGAGTCTAACACATTAAGCGTTACAGCTTGCGGTAAGAACCTTTTGCCTTACCCGTATGTAGATACCCCAAAATCACCGTTAGTAAAGAATGGTGTTACTTTTACTGATAACGGAGACGGAAGCGTCACTGTAAAAGGAACAGCCGAGGGAGGTGGTACTGTTTTTATTCTTTCGTATCACATCAACTTTGGTGATAAAACAATAGATGCAATCTACAAAGATAGTGCAACGAATGGGGAGTATGCCATAGGGAAAAGAATGTACTATAACGCATGGTCAGAATATTTACCTGTATCGATAAATATACCAAAGGGTGTCACAGTAGACGAAACATTATACCCTCAAATTGAATTAGGTACTGTATCAACTGAATATGAGCCGTATGTAAAGCCCGAAACCTATACTGCCCAAGCAGACGGAAGTTTAACCGTGCCGTCGATTTATCCTACAATGATGCTTTCTGCTGAAAGTAATACTACAAACTTGCTCACAGGTAACGTTTTAAGCAAACCTAATAGTTGGTTTAGCAGTAGTGATGGGATAACTGTACCCGGTTATGACGAAGTTTATCTTTCTTCTAATAACTACTATAGACCATTAATATTAGAAGGGTCACATTTAGAAGCGGGAAAAGAATACATCTTTAGTGTTGAAGTTCTTAGTTTTGTTTTAAATCATTTGAGCGAAGAAAAGCTTAAGCCTTATGCAGTTTGTTTACAGTATAATAACTACGAAAGCGATAAGATACAGTTAAATGCTTTGGGTAAATTAGAACTAACGTTTAAACCAACCGTATCCGGGAAATACAATTTAATTTGCTTTGGTAGAGATGATGATACCGGTTCCGTGTCATTCACTAATCCTCAAGTTAAATTAGTGTCAAAAATAGAATGTGAATACAACAGAGATTTAAACAAGGCTTTTGCCGAATTACAACAAGCAATAATATCTTTAGGAGGAAATTTATAATGTTTAATTTAAAGGAATTTATTAAATCTGGGTTTATTAAAGCAGTTGGTAAAATGGCTGACTATCAGATTATTTTAAGTGCGGTGGGTTGGCTTGAAAAGGGTGTTCTTACTGAGGGTGACCTTGCAGAAATTCAAACTGCTATTGACTTACAGTATGAAGTTCTTGAAGAACCCGAAGTTCTTAAAGATTTTGAAGTCACTGAAGACCTCGAAGTCATCGAAGATAATGAAGAAAGTGAGCCCGAGTTTTAATGGCAGTTAAAGAATATAAAAAGGGTGTATGCGTTCAACTGACTGATAACTTTAAAACAACTGAGTTTGACTGCAATGGCAAAGGTTGCTGTTCGAAAACACTTATTGATACAAAATTGGTTGAACACTTACAGGCTATCCGAGACCATTTTGGTAAGCCTGTAAAAATCTCAAGCTCATACCGTTGTGAAATACACAACCCTAAAGTTGGCGGTGTTAAATCAAGTAAGCATTTAAAAGGCATGGCTGCTGATATTAAGGTTGAGGGAGTTGAACCGGTAGAAGTTGCTAAATTTGCTGAAAGCATCGGTGTTAAAGGCGTCGGATTATACGATACATCTAAAGATGGACATTTCGTGCATATTGATGTTCGTGATAAGAAAGGCTTTTGGTTTGGTCACGCTCAAGAATATCGTTCAACTTTTGGTGGAGCACCTGAAGTTAAAACAAACACAGTTGTTCTTGCTTGGCAAAAGGCGGCAATAGCTGACGGTTTTACTTTTAAAAGTGGTGCAGACGGTATCTGGGGTAAAGAGTGCGAGGCAGTAGCTGAAAAGGCTATTTGTAAAAAGCGTATTATTTATAAATACCGTAACCTCACAAAAATTGTTCAAGCCGCAGTAGGTGAAAAAGCAGACGGTAAGTTTGGCAAGGACACCAAAAAGGCTGTTACAGAATGGCAGAAACGTTTTGGCTTGGTTGCTGACGGCTGTGTAGGACTCAACACCTGGAAGCGTATTTTGGGGGTGTAAAATATGACCGATATCGCAGTTTCTCTATTGGCATTGCTTGGAACAATGCTTGGCACATTTGGTGGAATTTTAACTGCCAACAAATTAACTAATTACCGTATAGAACAGCTCGAAACAAAGGTTGAAAAGCATAATAAGGTAATCGACCGTGTTTATAAGTTAGAGCAGGCGGGTGCCGTTATCAGTGAGGAAATCAAGGTGATCAATCACCGAATCAGTGACCTTGAAGTATATCATAAATAGGAGGTTTTCATGAAAACTGATTTTAAAAAATGGCTTAAGGCTGCAGGTGTTCGTGCAGTTAAGACGGTTGCACAAACTGCAGTGGCAATGATACCGGTTGGTATTAGTATTGACGAGGTTGGTTGGGGTGCTGTTATCGGCACTTCACTGCTCGCAGGGTTGGTTTCAATTCTGACATCGGTTGCAGGTTTGCCTGAAGTTAAGTGAACCAAAATCATATAAAACACAGCGACACTGCAAGGTGTCGCTGTGTTTCTTTTATTAAAATTAAATTGAACCAAAATCATATAAAACCGCTACGGTATCGTTTGACACTGTAGCGGTTTTAGTTTAGTTAATTATAACCATATTGCTTTGCAGTTTTGAAAAGGGTTGAAATATAGGTTTTTAAGGGAGCATTTTCGGATAAAAGTAGTTTTGGGTCGGTAGAATAAAGCTCTTTTGCGGCGTTGCCTGCTAAACGGAAAAGCTCCATATCTTCGGACAAATCGGCAATTTTAAGTAAGGGTAAACCGTGCTGACGTTTGCCCAAAAAGTCACCCGGCCCGCGAAGACGTAGGTCCTCATCTGCAACCTTAAATCCGTCAACTGTACTGCACATAAACTTTAGTCTTTGGTTGGTTTCACCCTTGTGGTCGGAAAGCAGGATACAGGTTGAAGCGTGGTTGCCTCTGCCTATACGACCGCGTAACTGATGTAATTGGCTCAAACCAAAACGCTCGGCGTTTTCTATAAGCATTATAACGGCATTCGGCACGTCGATACCGACCTCGATAACGGTGGTGCTTACTAAAAGTTGAATTTCGCCCTCTGAAAATGCTTTCATTACAGCGTCCTTTTCTTTGGGTTTCATTTTGCCGTGTAATAAGCCAACCTTATAATTTTTGAAATCATTCTCTGATATATCCTCGTAATATTTCACAGCTGAAGCCAAGTCAACCGTTTCGTTTTCCTCAACCATAGGACAGACAATATAACCTTGCCGTCCTTGGTCCAGGTGGTCGCGAATATAGTTGTATGCTCTTTTTCTTATATTAGAGTCAATCAAAAAGGTTTGTATTGGTTGTCTGCCTTTAGGAAGTGAGTCAATAATACTTATATCAAGGTCGCCGTAAAAAATCAGTGACATTGTACGGGGGATGGGTGTTGCCGACATAACTAACATATGCGGCTCGTTCCCCTTATTTAAGAGCGAAGTACGTTGCTCAACACCAAAACGGTGTTGTTCGTCGGTAACGATTAACCCTAAACGCTTAAATTGAACGTCCTCTTGCAATACGGCATGCGTGCCGATAACAATGTCAATTTCACCTTGGGCAATGGCTTCCTTTAACTTCAGTTTTTTAGCCTTTGTGACCGAGCCGGTAAGTAAAGCAATTTTTATACCGGTGTTATCTAAAATGTTTTTGAAAGTTTCAAAATGTTGAACTGCTAAAACCTCGGTCGGTGCCATAATAATACTTTGGTATCCCGAAAATTTAGCACAGTAACTCAATGCGACTGCCACCGCGGTTTTACCTGAGCCGACATCTCCTTGAATAAGACGGCTCATCGGTTTTGAGGAGCTCATATCCCGTAAGCAATCGTTAATTGCCTTATCTTGTGCATCCGTAAGTGTAAACGGCAGTAAATTTTTAAATTCTTTTAACGGACTCTCGTTTATTTTTACGGGGGTTACAGCACAGCGGGTTTCTTTTTGAAAGAGTATACCGGTTTGCAAGAAGAAAAGTTCCTGAAAGACCAATCTTCTGCGTGCCTGTTCAAGTTCACGCATACTTTTTGGAAAATGAATACCTAAAAGGGCCTCTTTCAGCCCTAAAAGGTTAAATTTATTGAGCATTTCTTCCGGGAACGGCTCATCCGGTTCATATCCTGACAAAACAGTAGCAACAACCTTGGAAATTGCTTTAGAATTAAGTCCTGCAGTTTGGCGGTATATAGGCATTACGGTTTGCTCTGAAACGTCGTAAATTTCAGGCGAGGACATTTCACAAGAAAACAAGGTGCGGTTAACAATACCGTAAAATAAGAATTCTTTACCGAATTCTAACTTTTCAGCAATCCATTTTTGGTTGAAAAGCGTTATTTCAACGTTGTTTTCGCCGTCGTTAGCGAAAAACTTATAAATCACCATTTTGTGACGGACATAGATTTCTCTAACCTCACTGAACACCTTGGCTCTTATACAGCAAGGGCGGTCAAATGGCGCTTCGTGAAGTTTTAACGGATGCGAACGGTCTATGTATCCGCGTGGGTAATGGTGCAACAAAGCGTCGACGCTTTCAATGCCGAGCTGTCGAAACAGCTCGGCACGTTTTTCGCCGACGCCTTTTACATAACGAATGTTATCATAAGAATTCATATTACTCAACCGAAATAATAAAGTAATAAACCGGCTGACCGCCGTTGATTAAGGTGACCTCAACATCGCTGCCCAATTTTTCCTCTAAAGCAGTGCAAATAGTAGCAGCATCGTCCTCGGAAACATCTTCACCGTGAATGAGCGTTACAAAAGCAGTATCGCGGTTGCTTAAGTTCTTGGTCAACTTAATTACGCACTTTTCAAGGTCGGTCTCGGTAAAGGAAACCTTGCCGTTAGCCAAAGCCAAAAGCTCACCCTTTTTAATCTGTTTGCCGTCATAATCAGAATCTCTGGCGGCAAAGGTGACCTGACCGGTCTGAACGTTTGCATAAGCCCTCTGCATTTCAATCGCATTAGCATCGCCGTCAACATCAGGATTGAAGTTAAGCATAGCGGTGATACCCTGCGGAATTGTGCGAGTAGGAAGAACAATAACCTTACGGCTGCTTAAAGGAATAGCCTGTTCAGCCGCCATAATGATATTTTTGTTGTTAGGCAGAACAAATACTGTCGAAGCAGGAGTCTGCTCGATAGCCTTCAAAATATCGTCGGTACTGGGGTTCATTGTCTGACCGCCGGAAACAATCATATCTGCACCTAAATCGGTAAACAAGGCGTGCAAGCCTTCACCTGCGGCAACGGTTACAAAGCCGAAATCCTTGGTAATTTCAACCGAAACGATTTCATCAGTGTTGTTAGCCGGTGCAGCGGTTTTGGGTGCGTCACCATTAGAGTCGTGCTTGGCACGCTCGTGCTGGTCACGCATATTTTCAACCTTCATATTAATTAGCTGACCAAAGGTAAGACCTTTTTCAAAAGCATTACCGGGGTGGTCGGTATGAACGTGTACCTTAATGATTTCATCGTCATCAACTACAACAACGCAATCACCGATGGTTTCAAGGTAAGCACGTAATGCCTTAGGCTCTTTATCGTTTTCGCGTTTAACAATAAATTCGGTACAATAGGTAAATGTAATGTCAGCCTCTGACTCTGCGGCAGCATTACGCTGGGTAGAGGCAGGAGAATCAGTAGAATTTGATGCTGATTCAATCATTTTACCGTCACGGATGACCGAAAGCATACCCTCTAAAATTACAACAAAGCCCTTACCGCCTGCGTCAACAACGCCTGCTTTTTTAAGAACGGGCAGAATTTCGGGGGTCTCTGCCAATGCTTTAGAAGCACCTTCCAATAAGGCTTCGAATGTTTCTACAAGATTTCTGCCTTCTTCATAAGCCTTGGTAGCATATTCCGAACCGACACGTGCTACGGTTAAAATAGTACCCTCGGTCGGCTTCATAACTGCATTGTAAGCGGCTTCAACGCCTAATTTCATGGCGTTTGCCAAGCCCTCAGAGTCCATAACCTCTTTACCCTTTAAACCTTTGGCAAAGCCGCGGAATAAAAGGGAAAGGATAACACCCGAGTTACCTCTTGCACCGCGAAGCAATGCAGAAGCATTAGTGGAAGCTACCTTATCGGCGGTTTCGTTATTCAATAATTTTAATTCTCTTGCTGCGGCACTGATAGTCATAGACATATTAGTACCGGTATCTCCGTCAGGAACGGGGAAAACGTTAAGTTCGTCAACTGCCTGCTTGCAGTTGACAATATTATTGGCACCTGACAGCAAAGCGTCACGTAAAGTATTACCGTTAATCAAAATAACAACTCTCCTTAAGTAAAGCGCTTATATTTAATAAGGCATTACGGCGGTACATCCGCCTATTATAAAATTATTCTTTAATTCCGTCTATACGTACGGTGACCTTGCCGACATTGATGCCGGTGGCTTCACTTACAACGTATTTCACCTTGTGGGTAATGCTTTTTGCAATAGCATTTATGTTCATACCGTAGGCAACGATAATGTGCAAATCAACATTAATCATATTGATATCGCCGGTTATGTTTATACCTTTTTCGGTATAGTTTTCCTTAGAAAAGATGTTACGGAACTTCTGCTTTCCGTGGGGTGCCATTCCGGCTACACCGAAGCAGGAGGATGCGGCATTGCCTATAAGTTTGGCAAGATAGTCCTCTGACAACGAAATTGTTCCGGTTTTGGTTTCGTAAGCAATCATTTATATACCTCCGTTTGAAATTAGTTCAGTTTATTTGTAATTCCGAAATAAATATCGGAAACGGTTGACATATTGGCTACGTTGATTTCAGTATTATAAACCGTAAGACCGTAGCGGTGGCAAATCGGGATAATGGGCATTTCTGCGTTGAATGCGTTAATTATATCAAAAAGTGACAGTTTTTCATTATAGAAGTTTTTTACTGCACTGTCAATAAGCGGGACAGATGAGCCGGAAAATTCAGTTTTAATTTCTTCTTTATTGTCTTCGGTTTGGTCCTTTTTATCTTCTGTATCGGTCGGTTTAGAAGTTTCAGGCTTTACAGTTTCCGGCGTTGCGACAAAATTCGGTATTCCGTAAGAAAGACTGCCGTTTGACGTAATAAGCTCGGAAACATCCATATTGTTGTTAATTTTGACTTCTGCTAAATAAAAATCAAAATTGCCGTAGGTTAAGGCTTCTATATATTTATTCCACTCTAAAACTGACAATTCTGTTTTAAAGCCGAGCTCGTTTAACTGTTCAACTAAAGTACGGGCACACTTAATTCTTTGCTCGTTCCCGTCTGATACAATAAGTTTAAATTTAATGGTCTTTTTATCCGCGTCGGTAAAAAAACCCTCAGCATCTTTACTATTATAACCTATTTCTTCTAAATTCGCAACAACATTTTCTAAATCGGCTTTTTCTGGCAGGTTTTGAAGGTTTCCTGCATCCTCCCAAACTGAAGTGAAAAGTCCTTTAGCAGGCTTTGCATAGTTATAATACGCGTCGTTGCAAATATCTGAACGGTCAATAGCATTTGCAATTGCATAGCGTACTTGATATTTACTTACGTGTCGGTTAGCAAGATTAACGCCTAGATAAATCAAATTGTTAAGGTTTACACTTTGGACAGTGCCCGACATTGGCGGTACAACGCCGTCACTCAAGTCGGTATAATAGACATCAACATTATTAACTTCGAGGTTGTATTTTGTTACCTCCCAGTCGGGTGCGTTGATGAGTTTTATCAATTTTACAGTGGGTACACCGTTAAAATATGCCGTATTAACGTTTAAGTTTTTTTCTTTAGTGTCAAACACGTAACGTCCCGAGCCGATAGGGGGAAGTTCGATTTTGTTTTCGTCCTTTATGGTGTCGGAATCCTTTTTCATAATCGGGAAATCCAACAAATTCACAAAATAGGGGTCTGCCTTTGACAAGGTGATTACAACCTTATCGGTGCCGTCGGCAATGTAAGTTTTTACGGTTGACAACTGCTTTTTGTAAACAGTGTAATGTGATTCGAGTGCTTTTTTAAGTGAAAAAACAACATCATCAGCAGTAACTAAACTGCCGTCGGTAAAGTATACAGACTTTAAACTGACAATGCATTCCTTGCCGTTAAGCGTGATTTCTTTAGCCAATACTTTTTGCGGTTGAAGTTTTTCATCCAACTTAATAAGGGGGTCAAATAAAAGACTGCCTAAATCTCTGTTATACTTTGACTCTGCTTTATAAGGGTCAAGTGAGTCGCTCGAGTTGTAAAGTAATGATATGCTTTCCAGATTTTTGTCGGCAGGCTCTGAAGTCACAGAAGATGTATTATCATTAGTGTCACCGCCGCAAGCAGAAAGCAGGATAAAGGTCAAAGCCAACATAATGCTTAATATTCTTTTAAATTTCACAGCGGTACACCTGCCTTTTTCAAATTTGAATTATTCAAATATTGTAATTGATTCTATTTTTGTGGTAAGTCCGGTTTTTTCGTCAATATCAAAAATGCAACCGTTTAATTTGCATTTACCGTTTGCTAATTCGAACTTTACAGGTGCGGCATCCTTGATTTTTGCAATTGAAAGTTCTTTTTTTACCCCCAAAATCGAATCAATCGGTCCGGTCATACCAATGTCACTGATAAATCCTGTGCCTTTAGGTAAAATCTCGCAATCGGCGGTTAAAACATGGGTATGAGTGCCGAAAACTGCCGAAACTTTGCCGTCTAAGTAATATGCCAACGCTTTTTTCTCTGCGGTTGCCTCAGCGTGAAAATCAACCAATATTGTTTTTATGCCGTTTTTTGTGGCTGTATCTACAAGGCGGTCGGCACATTGGAATGGGTCATCGGCTTCGGGCATATAAACCCTGCCGACTAAATTGATTACGGCTATTCTGTACCGTCCTAAATCAACTTCCACATAACCCTTGCCAACACCTGAAGTATGCATATTATGAGGTCTTAATAAAAATGGGTCATTTTCTAACTTTGAGAAAATTTCTCTGCGACGCATCGAATGATTGCCGCCGGTGATTACATCGGCACCGGCAGAATAAAGCATTTCGAGCGAGGTTGGCGTAACTCCGTTACCGTCAGCCGAGTTTTCGCCGTTGACAACGGTTAAATCTATTCTGTTGTCTTGCTTTAATTTTGGTAATGTACGGATTAAAAATTCGCATCCCACACTGCCGCAAACATCTCCGACTGTAAGTATTCGCATAATACGTCCTTTGAGTTTTAGTTATTAAGTTATTGCAATTATTATACCATATATTTGTTGATATTTCAACGTGTTTTGCGTAATTTCAAAGGGCGACCGATTTCAAGAAAAATAAGTCCAGATATTACAAAAATCAAACCGAAAAATCCTAATATTCCTAAACCTTCATTGAAGAACAAAACGCCAACTAACGAGGCGACTGCAGGCTCTAAAATTGCAATTACCGAGGCTTTTCCGGCACCGGTTTTGGACAATCCGTATGTGTAAAGCAGGTAGGGTAAAACCGTGCATACAATTGCAACGCCTATTGACAGTGCAATACCTTTAAAATCACTCACTAACGGCAAAAGTCGTGGCATATCGCAAAGCGGTAGCACACCCAAAGAGCCGAATAAAAAGGTGTAAAAGGTGATAGTGAGTGAATTATACTTTGCGGCGGCATATTTGCCGAAAATACTGTAAAGTGCGTAGCCTAACCCTGAACAAAGTCCGAAAATCAAACCGATTTTGGTTAGTCTCAAAGAATTTGAGCAACACATCATAATGCATCCACCGAACGCTAAAGTGAAAGCAATGATTTTTTGCGAGGTCATTTTTTCTTTGAAAAGTAAAAGGGAAAGCGATGCAACCCAAATAGGTGAGGTGTACATCAAAATGCAGGCAACCGAAAGTGAGTTTTCACCGATGGAGGACATATAGCAAATGTTGAAGAAAAGAAAACTTAAAATTCCCGTGCCGAAAAACATCCAAAGGTCTTTTGGGTTAATTTTAAAAAGTTTAGGGTTAATAAACAAAATTACAACTGCCATCAGCAACACGGTTACAAAAGCACGTACGGCAACAATTTGAACAGAGGTAAAGCCGATTTTAAGCATTGTGCGGGTGAAAAGTCCGATACAGCCCCACATTGTAGCCGCAAGTAAAACCGCAATTTCGCCAAGCCTTACTTTGATATTCTTCATTTTGTCACCCCCAAAAAAACTTTAAAAACTGCTTACTTTTAATTTTACTACCATTGCCTATATATTTCAATAAAATATTTTTTGTAACATCTCATATTATTTAGTGAAATAGGGTTTGCAATTTTTAAAGTTCTGTGATAAAATATATTGAATATCTGTGCACTGAATTGATTGGAGAGTGTTTTGATGGATTCAAGACCTATAGGCGTTTTTGATTCAGGATTGGGCGGTCTTTCGGTTATTAAAGAATTGAATAGAGTTTTGCCTTGTGAAAATATAATATATTTTGGTGACACCGGTCGTGTGCCTTACGGTACACGCAGTGCTGAAACCATTGTAAAGTATGCCAAAGAGGATGAGAAGTTTTTACTGTCGCACGACGTTAAGCTGATTATTGCGGCTTGCGGTACGGTGAGTTCGGTTGCTTCTCACACTGCTAACGGTTTACCCGTACCGTTTATTGAGGTTGTAACCCCCGCTTCCAAAGCGGCGGTAAAAGCTACAAGAAACGGTAAAATCGGTGTTTTGGGAACTTCGGCTACCGTTAACAGTAATTCTTATAAACTTAAAATGCTTGAAATCAAGCCGGATTTAGAGGTTTCGCAGGTTGCCTGCCCGTTGTTCGTGCAATTAGTTGAGGCAGGGTGGATTGACCGTAATGATGAAGTTACTGTTGCCACTGCAAAGCGTTACTTACAGCCACTTATTGATGCAAATGTTGATACGGTAATCTTGGGTTGCACTCATTTCCCTGCAATAAAGGAAATTATAGCCGATATTATGGGTGAAGATGTTGTACTCATAAATTCAGGCACTGAAGCGGCTTTGACTGCGGCAGAATACTTGAAAGAAAACGGTCTTTTGGGTGAGGGCGGACGTCGACGATATTTTGTCAGTGACCGACCGCAATCTTTCTCAACCACTGCCGGTATCTTATTGGGAAATGAGATTTCTGATGTCGAAACCGTCAGTTTGGAGGATTTTTAAGGGAAAATGAAGGACGTTATTATTGATATAAAAGGCACTCAAGAGATTGACGGCGAAAGTGATGTTGTCGAGGTTACTACTGTCGGCAAGATGAATGTAATCGCCGGCAAAACCTATTTAAAGTATGATGACAGTGCTGCAACGGGTGTTGAGGGTGTCAGTTGTGTTATAAAAATTGACCCCGAGGACGATTCGGTTGTTATGTCCCGTTCGGGTGCACTTAATTCGAGAATGTATATTAAGCGTGGTCAACGCCATATTTGTCATTATGAAACCGGTCAAGGCACTCTTACAATGGGCATTTTCGGTGAAATGATAAAGAATGGTATAAATGCTGATGGCGGTGAGCTTTTTATGAGCTACACACTTGATGCAAACTGTCAGTTATTAAGTCGAAACAAGGTTGAAATAACCGTAAAACAAGCGTAAGGAATGTGAAATATGTCGAAAATAGTTAAATTTACAAGAGAAAGTATTAAAGATATTATTGTCAATGCCGCAAGACGGGCAATTGCTAACGGTTCTTTGCCTGAGGCAGAGTTGCCGAACTTCAACTTGGAAGTGCCGGCTGACCGTGCACACGGTGATTTTGCCGTAAACGCCGCTCTTGTGTGGGCAAAGGCATTTCGTTCTAACCCAAGAAAGATTGCCGAAGCTTTGGCTGAGAATTTTGATTTTGAAGGCACCTATATTGAAAAGTGCGAGATAGCAGGACCGGGATTTATAAATCTTTTCTTGTCCGACCGCTATTATGCCGCCATTGTTAATGATGTTTTGAAAAGCGGCGATGATTACGGTAAATCTGATATTGGTCAGGGCAAAAAGGTTATGGTAGAATTCGTTTCTGCTAACCCGACAGGTCCCATGCATATCGGTAATGCCAGAGGCGGTGCTTTGGGTGACTGTTTAGCCGCTGTTTTAGACAAAGCAGGCTATGATGTAACAAGAGAATTCTATGTTAACGACGCAGGTAACCAGATTGCAAAATTCGGCGCATCTTTAGAGGCACGCTATTTGCAAATTTTCGATTCTTCGGTTGAATTTCCTGAAGACGGCTACCACGGTGCTGATATTATTGAAAGAGCAAAAGAGTTCGCGGACATTCACGGCAATTCATTCGTTGAAAAAACAGAGGAAGAACGCCGTGAGGCTTTGGTAAACTACGCTTTACCGCTTAATATTGAGGGACTTCGCACCGACCTTGGTACCTACAGAATTAATTATGATGTATGGTTTAAGGAGTCAGAGCTTTATAAAAGCGGTGCTATTGATAGTATCGTTAAAATCCTCAAAGATAAGGGCTTAACCTACGAAAAAGACGGTGCCGTTTGGTATAAGGCTACCGATTTCGGCGGTGAAAAAGACGAGGTACTTATTCGTGCAAACGGCAACCCGACCTATTTTGCAGGTGATATTGCTTACCACCATAATAAGTTCGCCGTTCGCGGTTTTGATAAGGTTATTAACATTTGGGGTGCCGACCACCACGGTCACGTTGCACGTTTAAAGGGTGCAATGGATGCCGTTGGTCTTGACGGTAACAAATTAGACGTTGTTTTGATGCAGTTGGTACGTTTGGTACGTAACGGTGAGGTTGTCAGGGTTTCAAAGCGTACCGGCAAATCGATTACACTTAAAACCTTGCTTGATGAAGTTCCGCTTGATGCCGCAAGATTTATTTTCAACTCGAAAGAACCTAATACTCACCTTGAATTTGACCTTGATTTAGCGGTTGAGCAGTCAAGTCAAAATCCCGTTTATTATGTTCAGTATGCCCACGCCAGAATTTGCAGTATTTTGCGTAATTTGTCGGCTGACGGTGTTTCGGCAAAGTCTTTAACAGAGGACGAGTTGTGCGTATTAAACGCATCGGAAGAGCGTGAACTTATCCGTCATATTTCGGAGTTTACGGGTGAAATTGAGAACTCTGCCATAAGCTATGACCCGGCAAGAATTACCCGTTATGTGCTTGATTTGGCAACATTGTTCCATAAGTTCTATAACGCTTGCAGAGTAAAGTGTGATGACGAAAAGTTAATGCAGGCAAGAATTTCACTTTGTAAAGCAACCAAAACCACTATTTCCAATGTTTTGGCAATGCTTAAAATAGATGCCCCCGAGAGTATGTAATTTTAATAAATTTAAGGTGATAATATGAGGATTGAGAGAATCAAACTGGTCGAAGGCAAAGAAAATGTCTGGCTTGATTGCTATATTGCCGGTAAAATTGGCGATAAATCTAATCGAAAGGCGTTGCTCATTATACCTGGAGGCGGTTACGCTTGCGTTTGCAACGACCGCGAGGGTGAGCCGATTGCTTTAGCTTTTATGCATTACGGATTTAATGCTTTTGTACTTAATTATTCGGTTGGAAAGGGAAATGCTACGTTCCCTACACCGTTAATTGAGGCATCTTTAGCAATGAAACATATTAAAGACAATGCCCAAGATTATGGTATTGACACCGAGCAGGTTTTTGCAACCGGTTTTTCAGCAGGAGGACATCTTTGCTGTGCATTAGGTACAATGTGGCATTTAGATGAGGTAAACAAGGCAATTGATATGCCTTTTGGTTATAACAAACCTAAGGGTATTGTGCCGGTTTATCCGGTTGTTTCTTCTGATAATTCTATGTGGCACGCCGGTTCTTTTCAAAATATTGCAAGCGAACAAACACAAGAAGATTATGACCGTTGGTCTATTGAAAAATGGGTAGATGAAAAGTCAAGCCCTGCATTCATAGTACATACTTCGGTAGATAAATGTGTAAAAGTCAATAATTCGATTGTTTTGGCAGATGCTTATGCTAAAGCAAATGTTCCGTTTGAGTTGCATATTTTTGAGAAAATGGGTCACGGAATGGCATTGGCAAATGAGATTACCTGTAAAGGTTATGCTAATTCGCATAATGCTCACTGGGTAGAGCTTGCGGTCGAATGGATGAATGATTTAATGTAAATAAAAGCGCTGATGAACATTGAGTTCATCAGCGCTTTGTTAATTTAAAATTAATATCCTAAATCTTCATTTACAATTATAACCTTGATACGGTTAGAAACACGTTGCATGGCAGTGATAACGTATTCACAGCAGATACGTTCTGAAGTCTTGCAACCGGCTGACGCGATTTCGGCGTTACCCTCACTAAATGAAATGCATTTTCCGGATTTGGTACAAGGTGTTTGTTTGTTAAGTCTTTTACAGTTAAGCGGTGCCGCCACAGATTTAACACGTAAGACCGCCTCGTTTAAGTCCTTGACAATCTTGTTTTTGCCTACGATTACAATAATCCTTTCGGGACCGTGAATCATAGCCGCGACGCGGTTGCCGTTGCCGTCAACATTATATAATTCGCCGTTTTCGGTTACGGCGTTGGATGAGGTAAAATACGCATCAGCGGAAAACGAATCACGGAAAACCTGTGCGATTTCTTCGGGTGTTTTATCACCGTAGCGGTCCAAAAAGCGATAGTCACCGTTTCTAAAATCGGTCAACAGGTCAAGCTCATTCAAGGTTACCGAGCCGCCGACACCGATTGAGTCACCTTTAGAAATCAGTGACAGTGCAATCTCTCTTGCTTCCTGTTTGTTTTCGGCAAAAAAACATTCCATATTGTTTTTCCGGATATTTTCCATTGTTCGTTTTATAGTGTCAGTCATATTGGTTCTCCTAAATTTTCATTTGTTTTATTTCACGCTTGTGTCAAGCTGGGGACAAATAGAGCCTCCCTTGCCCTAAAGGGAGGGGGACCAACCGTTAGGTTGGTGGAGGGATTTTCAAAATCAAGACTTTGAGCTGTTAATATATATTTCAGCACTATCAATAATATCTTCATACCATTTTGGGAACATTTGCTTTGCTTTTTCATATCCAACCCATTGATATTCCTTGATTTCATTACCATCTATTTTAATTTCGCCTTTGTACTCAGCGAGGAATATTACAACAGTCTTTTTTTTATTATTTGGCACTTCATATTGTACCTCTAATCTAAAATTCGGTTTAAATTCAGTTTGTATGCCTACTTCTTCGTATATCTCACGCATTGCGGTTTGCTGTTCTGTTTCAAATGCCTCGCTATGACCTTTTGGCACACTATACAATCCTGACTTTTTTTGTAAAATGCAAAGGTATTCTATTTTATCATTTATCTCTCTATAAATAACTGCACCGCAAGATTTTTGATATATTGCATCAATATAGGTTTCATAATACTGTTCCTGAAAGTGTATGTATTGTGCGATTTCTGCTTGATTAAAACACATGCCCTCTGGTGCAGCTATTAGTTTATCTTCAACATCATTTATACGATAGACAACGCCAATTATTTTAGCAATATAATCAGTTACAGGCTTGTCAACACCGAGCAGATACACATCAAGTTCTTCGCCGTCGCCGCCAAACACTTCAGGGATATATCCATAATTGATAGGATATGTCAAAGTATAATTCTCCTTTTTATGTACATAACCTATAGGGCGGTCTATTTTAATGTTGACCGTCCTACCAAGATATGAATTAACAAGAGCTTTCCTTTCTTCTATATTCATAACAGTTTTATATCCCTCCGTCACAACTTTGCCGTGCCACATCCCTTTAGGCAAGGGAGGCATTTGCTGTATAACAAAAATCATACTTTTATATAAGAAATCATACCATATATTTTAAGGTTTTACAACAAAAAAATCCCGCCGGGGAAATCCGGCGGGATTTTTAATTAAGCGATATTATTCCTCTTCTTTTCCTTTGCGGAGTAAGAGGTTAGTGATGATACCGAGGATAAGTGCACAGGCAATAGAGGTAATCTTAACGGGACCGATAGCCATTGCCATTCCGCCGATACCGGAAATTAAAATAACCGATACAACGAAAAGGTTTTTGTTAGCCTCAAGGTTAACCTTCTGAATCATCCTAAGACTGGAAACACCGTCCCATTAAAAATAACAGGACGGTGTAATATGTTATTTGATAACTATTTTGCGTAGTCAATAACGCGGTTTTCACGGATAAGGTTAACCTTAATCTGACCGGGGTAGTCAAGGTTGTTTTCAATTTCCTTGACAATATCACGCGCAACTAAAATCATTTGGTCATCGTTAATAGCCTCGGGTTTAACCATAACGCGAATTTCACGGCCAGCCTGAATAGCGAACGAGGTTTCAACACCGTTAAAGGAATTGGCGATTTCCTCCAACTTTTCAAGGCGTTTGATATAACTCTCGATATTTTCGCGTCTGGCACCGCGACGTGCGGCAGAAATAGCATCGGCAGCCTGAACAAGACAAGCGATAACTGTTTTAGCCTCAACATCACCGTGGTGAGCGTGAATGGCATGGATAACTGCATCGTTTTCTTTATACTTTTTGGCAACCTCAACACCCAACTGGATGTGTGAGCCTTCCTGCTCATGGTCAATAGCTTTACCGATATCGTGGAGTAAACCTGCACGCTTTGCAAGACTTACGTCTTCACCTAATTCGGCGGCTAAAAGACCGGTAATGTAGCAAACTTCAAGCGAATGGTTAAGTACGTTCTGTCCGTAGCTGGTACGGTAGAAAAGACGTCCTAACAACTTGACGATTTCGGGGTGCATACTGTGAACACCTGCGTCAAGCATAGCCTGTTCGCCCTTTTGCTTAATGGTGCGTTCAACCTCTTGACGGGATTTTTCAACAGTTTCCTCAATGCGTGCCGGATGAATACGTCCGTCAACAATCAGCTTTTCTAATGTTAAACGGGCAATTTCACGACGGACGGGGTCAAAGCTCGAAACGGTGATTGCTTCAGGTGTATCGTCAATAATCAAGTCAACACCGGTAGCAGTCTCCAAAGCTCTGATGTTACGGCCTTCACGACCGATGATGCGACCTTTCATTTCGTCATTAGGCAAAGCTACAACCGATACGGTAGCTTCAGACGAATGGTCAGCAGCACAGCGTTGAATTGCCATAGAGATAAGCTCACGGGCACGCTGGTCGGCTTCTTCTTTTAACTGTTGGTCGTATTCGGAAATTTTCATTGCCTTTTCGTGCTGTAATTCACCGTCTAAAAGGTTCAAAAGCTGAGCTTTTGCCTGCTCGGCAGTAAAGCCTGATATTTTTTCAAGCATATCAAACTGGCTTTTTTTCAGCTGTTCGGCTTCGGCCAAGCGTTCCTCAACGACTTTTTGACGCTCGGCTAATTTGTTTTCCTTAACTTCAAGATTTTCAATTTTACGCTCTAACGATTCTTCTTTTTGTTGGATTCTGTGTTCCTGACGCTGCACCTCTGTACGGCGTTCACGCAAATCCTTTTCAGCTTCGTTACGTGATTTGATAATCTCATCTTTTGCTTCTAAAATAGCTTCTTTTTTCTTAGCTTCGGCATTTTTCATGGCGTCGTTTAAAATGCGTCTTGCCTCGTCTTCAGCAGAGCCGATTGCGGCTTCTGCGGTTCTGCGGCGGTGCGATGAGCCTAAAACGAAAGTGATAATGGCTAAAACAATCGCTGCAGCACCTTCAATGATGTACCACAACATATTCGGTACCTCCTTTATATAATAACTGCTGTTGAATTATCGGTTTTGGTAACAAAATTGAGTAGTTTACAAAATCACCGATATTTATCCGGTCGCATGTTCACCGGGGTATATCAAAGTATTACGTTCGAATCGCCAAAATCGAAGACATAATACATCATTATATCCTTATACATTGTATAACTAAATGGGTGTTATGTCAAGTACATTTTGCGGTTGACTGATAAAAATTACACAATATATATTAATTTTCGACAAAAAAGCACGTCGAGATGTTTCGACGTGCTTAAAATAAATTTAATAAGGGCTAATTCCGATTTTTTCACCGTATTTTACATTGGTTTCAAATCCGTTTTTGGTGTTAATTAAAAATTCATTATCAAGGCAGAGCTTGTTCTTTTCGGTTAACACAATGACTGTTGAACCGCCAAATTGGAATTTGCCTTTTTCGTCACTTTTTTTTGCGGTACAACCGGTGGTTTCATTATTGCAGATACGACCGACCATTAACGCACCAACCTCAATTTGTACGACTGTACCGAACTTTTCAGTGTTTAAAACGGTATATTCGCGTACGTTTTCGCGAAAAATGGGGTAGCGACGCATTGCAATCGGTTGAACAGTGTGGTATTTTCCTTTTATGTGCACAGTTTTTTCTGCCTCACCGTCACAAGACCAGCCGTAGCGGTGATAGTTATCGACCGCCAAACGGAAAATTAAACAGTATCCGCCCGAAAACCTTTCGGCAAGTGTGTCGTCTTCCAGCAAATCGGTAATTGTGTAGTCAATGCCTTTTACCGTAAAATACCGTTCGGGTGTGATGTCATAAGCCGAAAGACGGGCATCGGCAGGGCTTACAAAAGCGTTTTCTTCGGCACAGACAGGTCTTGCACCGTTAAGAACCTTACGTGTAAAAAAGTCATTAAACGACTTATACTTTCGTTGCTCATAATCGGTCATGTCAATTTTGTTGGATTTTATAAAAGGCTTTACGAAAACAGAAGACAACCTACTGTCAAGGAAAAATCCCGCAATGGATGATATAGGTTTACATATTAACAGTCGCAAAATACATCTGCCGACTGCGGTGTTATACAAAAACCGGAGCGAGCAAGCTCCGGTTTTATTAATACTTTCAGTAGTTCTCATAAATGTTTTAAAATAATTAATATTGCAAGTTCAATACAGCCGAATACAATAAGCACTAAAATACCTTTGAAGCTCGGTTTTTTGATTTTAAGACTTTTTACTACAAACAACGCACCGGTCAGCACAAGAGCAGCTAAATAGATAAACTCAATATGCGGGTTTAAAGCATCGATAAAGTGTGCAAGGAAGAAAAACGGAAAAATAAGTGAAGAAGACGTTACAGGCAATCCTTGATAATTTTTGCGTTTTTCAGTTGTTTGCTGTTGGCGTTCTTCTTCGGTTACGTTGAAGTAAGCAAGACGAATAAGTGCCGCTAAGGTGAAAAGGCAGAAAACCGGTATGTATAATGCACTTTTCATACCGACGGCATGTCCGATAAAGCAGGGAAGTACACCGAAGCAAACCAAATCGCACAGCGAGTCTAACTGAATACCGAAACGTTTTTCCTGTTCGGTGCTTGTTTTTCTCATTCTGGCAACACGTCCGTCAAAAGCATCACAGAGACCTGAAAAAAGCAGGCAAATTGTAGCAACGCCGGGATGACCGTTCATACAAAACCAAATACCGGTGATTCCGGAGCAAAGCGAGAGATATGTTAAAATGACCGTATAATTGTAAAATCCTAACATAAGGACAGCACCTCAAAAATCTATCTTGATTTAAGCATAATTCGACATTAACTAAACACAGTATAACACAAGATAAACTAAATTAAAAGACATATTTTTAAATTTATATAAAATATAGTAGTATAACCTTGATTTTTTCGCAATATTAATTTATGATGTAAATATTATAATTGTTTAGGAGAGAATTTATGAATATATGCGTTTACGGTGCTGCAAGTGACAGCATTTTGAAAATTTATATTACTGAGGGCGAAAATTTAGGGTACGAGTTATCTAAAAGGGGACACAATCTTGTTTTCGGCGGTGGTGGAAGCGGTCTTATGGGTGCGGTGGCACGGGGTGCAAACCGTGAAGGCAATGCAAAAATTATAGGTGTCGTACCTAATTTTTTTATGGAAAACGGCAAGCGTGTTGATGGTATTTTATTCGATAAGATTGATGAATTTATTGAAACCGAAACTATGCGTGAACGTAAAAAACTTCTTGAAGAATTAAGTGATGCTTATATTATCACTCCCGGCGGTATCGGTACTTATGATGAAATGTTCGAAATGATGACTTTAAAGAGTTTAAATCAGCATAAAAAACCGATGGCTCTGCTTAATACCAACGGATATTATGACGGTCTTTTGGCTGTTTTAAATAAGGGTATCGAGGATGGTTTTATCAGTAAAACGGTAAAAGACCTTATGTATGTAAGTGCTGATATAAATGAGATTTTGGATTTTGTTGAGAAAAACAAATAAATTGATGCAGATGTTGATTTTTAAAGGCATTGGATGTATAATGGGTAAAAACTGCAAAGGAATTTAAATTATGAAATATTTTGAATTTTGTGATAGCAATTTTAATTTTCATGGACGGTGGGAAGAAACTGAGGGTGGAAGAATTTCTCAGTGGATTCGCCCGTATGTTGAGTTTTATTGTGATAAGGATTTTAAGCTTGATATTAAGGCTGAAAAAAAGGATTATTCGGTTTTAATAAACGGTACAAAAGTAGAAACAGAAGACGGAATATACGCCGTTAACGGTGAGTCACTTATAAGAATTACTGCAGATGAAACAGTTGAACCGATGTATTTTATGGGTGTTGAAACTGACGGAAATATCCGAAAAGCACCGTCAAGAGCAAAGCACTTATTGTTCATCGGTGACTCGTTGACACATTCTCCCGTTTCTCATTCGGTAGTATTGCCAAGAGAACTTGACTGTGATTACACCTGTGTTGCTCAAGGTGCAATGTCGCTTTGTATTGGCCGCGGTTATCTTAACCGTCCCGACCGAGCAGGGGTGGAGGGTATGTCTAAGGCATTCTTTAAAATGCAAAATCCTATGACATACCAAGAATTGACTGATTATGATTTCAGTAAGTCTGAAATACCTGATATGATTTTTATTAATCTTGGCACAAATGACCGTCTTATTAACGAGGAGAATACGGTAGAGTTTAAAGAGGTTTATGTTGATTTTGTTGGGCAAATAAGAGAGTTGTACCCGGCGGCACACATTTATTTGCTACTGCCCATAGCTGACAGTGAGGGCGGCTTTAGACGTGATACAATTGAGTGGTGTGCTAAAGAGTGTGAGAAAAAATATGACAACATAACATATGTAAGTTCAAGAACTTGGGATGTTGAAATTTGCGATGATAATATTCATCCGACACCGGAGGGTTATGCTTCATTTGCAAACGAACTTTTGGACTTTGTCAGGAAAAACTCTTAAAGTTTAATAGGTTATATTCGGCTCCCTTAAAAAGGGGAGCCGTAATTTTAGTTTGATTTATTTAGTTGTAAGTGAAGTGTAGATTATGGGAACATGGGTTTTATTAACGGCATTTTACGGCTTGGCTAAAGGTGCCAGAGACGGTTTAAAAAAGAAAGCATTGGAAAAAGGCGGAGTAATGGAGGTTTTGTTTTTTTACACCGCCTTGGCTTTTTTATTTACATTGCCGTTTTCAAAAGACATTTTCGGCATACCACCGATATACTATTTTTGGATATTTATTAAATCTTTCGTAATTTTTTTGGCTTGGATTTTAGCATTCATATCAATCAAAAAAATGCCCATTAGCCTTTACGGTGTAATGGATTCGGCACGTATGCTGTTTTCAACCTCAATAGCACTGATTTTCTTGGGCGAAACCATGACCTTGCCGAAAGGAATCGGCTTGGCGTTAGTGCTTTTAGGACTTATTGCCGTTAATTTAGGGCATCAAAATTCAGACGAGAACATCAAGTTTAATTACATATTTTTTTCGCTTTTGTCTTGCCTTTTTAGTGCGATATCGGGCGTTATGGACAAGGCACTGATGCTAAAGGGTCAAATTACCGCATCGCAACTGCAGTTTTGGTATATGTTTTATATGACACTACTTTATGGAATCTATATATTGGCGGCACGTGTGCCGTTAAAGTTAGGTACTTTAAAAACCAATTACTGGATTGTGATTTTAAGCATACTGTTTGTTGCTGCTGACAGGGCTTTGTTTATCGCAAACGCTGACCCCGAAAGTGAGGTTACGGTAATGACACTTATTAAGCAGTCATCGGTTGTTATAACTGTGCTATCGGGCAAACTGTTTTTTAAGGAAAAGCATATTTTAAAGAGAGCCATCTGTGCGGCAATTGTGGTCGCCGGAATTGTCGTAGCAACGTTAGGGTAAGGGCAGTGTAAGGGATAGATTTTTGTAGGGACCGACGTCCTCGGCGGTCCGTTTAAATGCAATATCTTTATTTTATATTGTAGGGCGGGGGTTTACTCCCGCCGTTTTGTTTTTGTGTGTTTGACGGCGGCACCAAGGCACCGCCCTACATCAGTACACAAAATTTTCGTTGTGTTTTTGTAGGGACTTACCGTCCTCGACTGTCCGTATAACAAACCTTGAGTTTTGTTATATAATAAACTTTATTCGTAAGGGTTTATTTAATTCTTGAGCATACTTAATCATAGATTTTGTACCATTACTTTTACCGTCCCAAAAGCATATTACATAATCACAGTTTTCTGCCATTGTTTTATTGCGTCTCGGTCCTGCACTTTTGCCGTATTTACTCCATTCGGCAGTATAACGTTCAATCTTAAAACCATTTTCTGCAGCGTATCGTTCACCCAACAAATCAGCACCCCTACAACCGCCGGATATAATGATAATTTCATTGTTCTTTCTTATGTTTTTAATTAAATTATCAATATAATTTTTTGCACAAATATAATCGTTAAAATTTCTGCAACCCGCAATAACAATTCTTTTTATCATATAATCACCAAATTGTTGTATATATTAATAATATGACAAACTGTCATAAATGTCAACAACAATATATGACATAATGTCATTGGTGATAATATGGATAGCAGATTACGGAATTTAAGGAAAAGTAAAAATTTATCGCAGATAAAGGTGCAAATGGATACCGGAATTGAGCAGGCGTTGTTATCTAAATATGAAAACGGTGTTCGCGTTCCGCCGACTGAAACGCTGATAATTTTAGCTGATTATTATAACGTTAGTGTGGATTATTTGCTTGGTCGAACAGACAAAATGAATGTTGATAAATAACGTAACAAAAAACAGACCGCGTTAACGGTCTGTTTTTTAGTTATCCCAACACCTTTTGTGCGATTCTTACGGCATCCATTGCGTCGTGGCCGTAGAAATCGGCACCGATTTTTTCAGCATAGGTTTTTGTTAAAACCGCACCGCCGACAACAACTTTAATGTCGGGGTAGGTTTTGTGCAACAGTTTTACAGTTTCTTCCATTGCAGGAACTGTTGTGGTCATCAAAGCTGAAAGACAAACAAGCTTGCAGTCCTTAGCGTTGTCGACTATTATCTCGGGTGCAACATCGCGGCCTAAATCGACAACGTAAAAGCCGTAATTTTCAAGCAAAGTGCGGACAATATTTTTACCGATATCGTGAATGTCGCCCTTAACGGTAGCAATCACGATTTTTTTGGACTTATCCGCCGATGACGGCAACTTTTCTTTTATAACGCTGAAGGCTTCTGCGGCGGCTTCGGCTGAAATCAGTAACTGCGGCAAATACGCCTTTTTCTGCTCAAACGCCGTACCGATTTCGTTTAAAGCGGGGATAATGTCACTGTCAATCAGGTCTAATGGGTCGCCTGATTTTATAAGTTCTGCTGTAATTTCTCGTGCTTCGGTTTTGAGTCCCTTTAAAATCGCGGTTTTAAGGTCAATCGCGGTGTCACAAGGTTTGGTTTCAGTGAGTGTGCCGTTTTGGGCAAATGAGATATACTCATTAAAGTTCTCGTCCTTTGAGTTTAATGCATTGAACGAATAGTATGCACTCATCATTAAATCCGAAAACGGATTCATAATTGCGGCATCTAACCCTGCCTGAAGGCTTAGAGTAAAGAATGTGGAATTTATGCGGTCGCGTTCAGGCAAACCGAACGAAATATTGGATACACCAAGGCTGATTTTTACGCCGTAGGTTTCTTTTATCAACTTGATTGCATCTAATGTGATTTTTGCACTATTGGGATCAGACGATACCGTCATAGTCAACGGGTCAACGATAATATCGCTGCGGTCAATTCCGTATTTTTCGGCTTCAGCAATAATTACGCCTGCGACCTCGCATCTGCCTTGGGCTGTTTCAGGAATACCGTTTTCGCCGATTGTAAGAGCAATTACCGCACCGCCGTACTTTTTAACCAACGGGAATACCGCGTCCATACTTTCGCGTGTGCCCTGAACTGAATTTACAAGCGGTTTACCGTTATAAATTCGCATAGCTTTCTCAAGTGCTTTCGGATTAGAGGTGTCAATCTGCAACGGGCAGTCGGTGACACTTTGAAGTTCAAAAACAAGCTTTTCAAGTGCCTTTGTTTCGTCAATTTCGGGTAAACCTGCATTGACGTCAAGCACCAGGGCTCCGCGGTCAACCTGATTTAACCCCTCATTAAGAATAAAATTATAGTTTTCCTCGCGTAATGCTTCTTTAATTTTCTTTTTGCCGGTGGGGTTGATACGCTCACCAATTAAAACCGCTTTTTCACCAAACTCAACAGTGTGTGTATAAGATGAAATGACCGTTCTTTTTTTGATTTCACGTGTTTTAAGCGGGATATTACGGGTCGCTTTTACCGTTTCTTTAATGTATTCAGGGGTTGTTCCGCAACAACCGCCTAAAATCGAACCACCGTTTTCGGCTATTTTCTTCATTATATCGCCAAACTGCTCGGCAGTGATGTCGTAAACCGTTTTGCCGTCGCGAACACTCGGCAAGCCGGCATTAGGGTTAACAATAATCGGCAAGGGACAAAGTTCACTGTATTGACGGATAATGGGCAACATTTTATCGGGACCGAACGAGCAGTTTAGACCGATTGCGTCAGCACCTAAACCAGTTAAGGTTTGTATAACGGTATCGGGGTCGGCACCGGTCATCAGCTTGCCGTCTTCACCGTAAGCGTTGGTTACAAAAACGGGCAAATTGCTGTTTTCCTTTGCCGCCAAAACCGCCGCTTTGGTTTCGTAAAGGTCGTTCATAGTTTCAATAAGAATTAAATCAACGCCACACTTTACACCGCATTTTACGGTTTCGGCAAAGGCTTTGACTGCATCCTCAAAGTTAAGGTCACCCAAGGGTTTTAAAAGTCGACCGGTAGGACCGATGTCAAGGGCAATGAAACTGTTTTCATACCCCAAAGTTGCATTTTTTGCACACTGCACTGCGGCTTTAATATAATCCTCAAAATTATGGAATTTTAAGGGTGTTACGCCAAAGGTGTTGCATTTAATAATGTTTGCACCGGCATCAAGATATTTTTTGTGCAGAGAAGTAATGACGTCAGGGTGGGTAATACTCCAGCTTGCCGGTTCTTCGCCTGATTTCAGACCGTTAGCCTGCAATAAAGTTCCCATTCCGCCGTCAAAATAAAGGCGTTCGGTTTTTATAGTGTCTAATAAATTCATTATTTTCTCCCTGCAATAAATGTAACCGATTTTGTCGGTATCATAAGGTTAGTTTCAGTAAGTGTAATACCGTCTGATTTTAAAAAGTCTAAAATAGGTTTTTGTAATGACAGCGGCAAATCACCGTAACCCGGGCTGAATCTTAGGTTTGTGTCACCCGGTAAAAGTTCCTGTACTTTGTCGCACAAAGCCTCAACTAAAGCCGAGGCAACTGCATCGGCAAAAAGCAGGTCAACCGCAGATTTTACCGATTCCTGCCGTAATAATCTGTCAACTTTAAGTCCCAATGTAACAGCAACAATGAAAGCTCGGTCGCTTTTGTTTAGATTGCGGGCTAAATCGGTGCTTTGGAATTCGCAAAAATCAAAAATCACGGTGGTTTCATTAATTTTGACAGAGGTTTCTCGAAAATCGTACTTACAGTCGGCAACTTCACGTATTACTTTCTCAAATTCCGCTGATTTCAACAAAGTTTCACTGTCATTAGCTCCCAAAAGCCTTGATTTTAACTCTTTCGGGTCAATTTTAAGTGATGATACATCTATTCGTTTCATTTGATTATTGATTTAATGTTTTCTTTAATTTTTGCGGCAACCTCAGGCTTATTCATTGAATAAACGTGTACCGCTTTAACTCCGTTAGCAAAAAGGTCAACAATCTGCTCGGTAGCATAGGCAATACCGGCGTCAAGCATAGCTTCAGGGTTGTCACCGAAGCGGTCAACGATTCTGATAAAACGTTGAGGTAACAAACTTCCCGAAATACGGCAAATACGTTTAATTGAGCTAGGATTTGTAACCGGCATAATACCGGCAACTACCGGCACATTAATACCGGCGTTGTTCAAGCGATAAAGGAAGTTGTAATAAATGTTATTGTCGAAAAACATCTGTGTCGTCAAAAATTCACAGCCTGCTTCAACCTTTAGTTTAAGGTTTTCGATATCCTTAAAGCTTGATTCAGATTCAGGATGCGATTCGGGATAACATGCACCGCCGATACAAAATCCGCCGAATTCTTTAATATCTTTGATAAGTTCGGATGCATAAGAATAGTCGGTTTTGAGTTTGGTTTCGTCATTTGGACGGTCACCGCGTAAAGCTAAAATATTTTCAATTCCGTGCGTTCTAAAATCGGTTAAATGAGCGTTGATTTCAGCTTTAGTAGACGAAACGCAGGTTAAATGAGCCAAAGGTGTAACACCTTTGGCCTTTAAATTTTCTGAAATCTGCAGTGCATAGCCGGAATTCCCGCCGCCTGCACCGTATGTAACACTCATATATGAAGGGTTAAGCCTTGCGATTTCCTCGGTAGCAGTTTTAACGCTCTCAAAAGCGTCATCTGTTTTAGGGGGAAAAACCTCAAAGGAAAGACTTAAACGGTCGGAATTTATAATATCGGTAAGTTTCATATTATCACTTCCTGTGGTTTAGTTTAAGATATGTTTTTTTAATGAGCTTTCTAAAAGGGAAGAGCAAACGCCAGGTACTTTCGTAAAGACGGTACAAAAATTCGTCGCAAGAGTGGTATTTACCTTTGCGTCCAAACCCCTTTACAACGCACAAAATTTGGGAATGCTTTACATCTCTTTCAAGCTCCCATTGGTTGTCACCCGAAATATCATAAGAATCGGGATTTACTTTTAAAATTCTGTGCAGAACATATTGACCGTTTTCGCGTAAATATAAAGGTATATCACCCTTTTTTAGTGAGGATGGGTCGCATTTAGTAAGTACTACTGTGTCTTTTAAATGGGTGAGCATCGGTCGCATACTGCTGCCGGTTACAAGGATTGTAACGTCAACACCTTCATCAATAAGCCCCGTAATGAGCGGTGACATTTCGCTCATAGGCACTTGTTTTACTGTTTTTTTAGTCATACAAGTAAACCGGCTTCTTTGAGTTTACCCACAAATTCAGATACATCAGCCCTTGCGGTAGCCTCATCAATGTCGTATTCTTTGAGCATAGAGTCTACTAATTTTTCTTCGGTTGTATCGTTTTCCAACTGTTCCCAAAGAAAAACTCCTGTCTCATTTAAAGTAATAACATTTCCGAAGGAAACGGTATTACTGCCAGTGGGCACTACTACATTCGTGCCGGCAATAGATTTTAGTAAAAATCCTTCTGCAATTTTCATTTCTATAACTCCTTTAGCCAAAGCATTCAACCCCGAATCAGATTTTGAAACAAGGATTTTTTTGCTGTGGCTTTATTAAAATACTCGTAAATCCTTAAGCCTATACGTGACAATGAGCCGAAAGACACCTAAAAACCGCCCTTTAAGGCTGGTTCGGGTTTAAATGCTTTGGCTAGAATTATATTCCATATATCCAATTGTGAATATATTTTTTTGCTTTTTCCAAATCGTATTTCCAAACCCAACGGCCATTTGTATCCTCAAATGTACCGCCTTGGGCAACAACCTCTTTACCGGGTACGGCAGTGGTATGCAATTGTAGTGACGAAATTGAAAGCATGGGTGAGAATTTAAAAATCTCATCATAGGTCATTGAGGTTTCCATAACCGAAAGAAGATTTTTCAAGACTTCGGGGTATTGTGTTGTGGGAATTTGCTTAGCCCTTTCGAGCAATAGGCCTAAAACCTTTTGTTGACGCATTACTCTTATTTCTTCGCTGTCATCACGAATTCTCGAATAGCATAAGGCTTGTGTTGCATTAAGCTTAACCCATCCTGAATGTGTAAGCGGTTTGGAATTAAAGCCTTCGTTATCGTCAGAAAGTTCGTTAATTCTACGCATTTCCATTGGGGTAATGTTTATTTCGAGACCGTCACCGTCAAGAATATCAATAATCTTTTCCATTTGGTGCATATTAACCGAAACGTAGTCGGTAATATTGAGTCCAAAGTTTGAGTTAAGTGTATGAATTGCTCGTTGAGCACCACCGATACTGTATGCTGCGTTGATTTTGTTGTGGGTTATACCGGTACCTTTTTTGTTTAGTATAGGTACCCAACTGTCACGCAAGATAGAGGTCATTTTTATTGTTTTTTCGATTGTATTTATGGATAAAATTATAATGGTATCGGAACGTCCCGACAAAGCCTTTGTTAAATTAGTGGTTTTGGTACTTCTTGAGTCGATACCGAACATAGCAATATTTATGATTTCTTTAGGAAGCTTATCGGTAACGGTAGTATCAATACCGAGGTCATCGTGGTCGTCCGAAATGTGTACCATACGCATATCGCTCGTAATATAGGCAACAGCACCCAAAGCACCTGCGAAAACAATGCTAACGGCTAACACAATTGAAACAATTGTGTTAAACATTAACAGTTGTTTTTTGTGCTTGCGGTATTGAGATTTAGTTTTACTGATTTTAAAATCGTGCATTTTAATTACCTCTGACGGTTTCGGGGTAGTTACCCAAAAACACAAAATAAGAAAGTTCCGATTCGATTGAAGCGAGCAAATTTAAAGTGTGTTCATCTTTTATATTGCCCGAAAAATCCATATAAAATTTATATTCGAAATCATGTCCCATCGGGCGTGATTCGATTTTAGTTAAGTTCATTCCGCTGTCGGCAAATCTGCCCAAAATTGAGTAAAGCGAACCCTTTTCGTGCGGCACGGTAAATGCAACGCTTACAGTGTTGCTGTCAGGCAGTATGACTGCCTTTTTTGAAACAGCAATAAAGCGGGTTACGTTGTTCGATTGGTTTTGAATTGCCTTTTTTGATACGTTTAAGCCGTAAATTTTAGCGGCTGTGGTTGAGCCGATAGCGGCAACGGTTGGGTCATTAAGTTCAGCCACATATTTTGCGGCTAAAGCGGTGTTTTCAAATTCAACCGCTTTAATATTGTTTTGTTTTATGTAGTTTTCGCACTGCTTTAATGCGTGCGGGTGGGAATAAACGGTTTTGACATCATCCGCACTGCCCACGCTTAAAAGGTTTTGCGAAACATCAAGCTGGATGGCTTTAACGATACAGTGATTGTACTTTAAAATCAAGTCATAAACACTGTCTACCGAGCCTGCCGTCGAATTTTCAACCGGTAAAATACCAACTGCAGTGTCGTCATTTTCAACTGCTTTAAAAACATCCTCAAACTCGGTAAAAAACTGTGGTTTCATTCCGGCAAACATTTTTTCTGCTGCCGCGTGGGAAAAAGAACCTTCTGCACCTTGGCAGAAAACTTTTTTATAGTCATACGAGGTTGGCAGGGAAGATAGTCTTTTGGCAAAATCACTGTTGCGGTTTAATTCGTTCCCTTGAAACGAACGGCTGACTGACATTATTTTTTTATAAATACTGCTGACAAAATGCCCGTAATCTTCACCGACAGTTTGTTCAACGCGGTCTAAAATCTGCTTTTCGCGTTCGGGGTGGTATATGGGCAGATTTTCTTTTTTCTTTATTTCGGCAACCGCTAATGAACATTCCATTCTTCTTTTTATTAAAGGTACAAGCTCGCGGTCGATTTCGTCAATTTGTACTCTGATTTCATCGAGGGTCATAGCGGCTTCACCTCAGAAATCAAGTCTAAAAGTGCAAGTGCAACTGCTGCCTCAACGGCAGGTAATGCACGAGGGACAATACAAGGGTCGTGGCGACCTTCAATAACAAGTGTATCATCTTGCTTAGTTTTAAGATTTACTGTGTTCTGCTCTAAAGCGATAGAGGGTGTGGGCTTTACGGCACAACGGATAATCAACGGCATACCATTGGAAATACCGCCCGTAATACCGCCTGAATGATTGGTGCGGCATTTTACCGTGTCACCGTCATAATACATTTCGTCATTGGCTTCGGAACCCTTCATTGATGCTAAACCGAAGCCGTCACCAAATTCAATTCCCTTTATTGCAGGGACGGTGAAAACGGCATTTGAAATAGCGTTTTCAATACCTCTTGCAGTGGGTGAGCCGATACCCGCAGGCAAACCTGTGACAGCAATTTCGATTTCGCCGCCGATACTGTCACCTTGATTTTTAACCTCGGCAATTTCTTCGGTCATTTTTTGTTTTGCTTCATCGCTGATAACCGAGAAATACTGCTTATTTAAATTTTCGAGCAGGTCACTTGATACATTTACGGGGTCAAACGGCTCGTCAAACGAACTGCCGACACCTAAAACGTGACCGCCTATAATAATACCGTGTTGTTTTAAAATCTGGCGTGCAATAGCACCCGCAACTGTCAAAGGTGCGGTTAAGCGACCCGAGAAGTTGCCGCCGCCTCTTATATCATTTTGTCCGTTATAACGCACAAAAGCAGCGTAGTCTGCGTGAGACGGGCGGGGACGGTCTTTGATGCCGTCGTAATTATGCGAGCGTTGGTCATTGTTTTTAATTATAAACGCCAACGGTGCACCGGTAGTAACACCGTCTAACAATCCCGATAATATTTCGGGAGTATCGGTTTCTCTGCGTGCGGTTGCACTTGAGTCTTGTCCGGGTGCACGGCGAGTGGCTTGTACTTTGATTTCATCAATATCAATTTTATATCCTGCCGGCGGTGCATCCATAACCGCACCGATAGCAACACCGTGACTCTCGCCAAAAACGGTGGTTTTAATGATTTCACCTATTGTCGATGACATTACACTCACCTCCGAGTGAAGAAAAATCTTTAAAGAATAATGGGTATGATTTGTTTATTGCTTCTGCATTTTCTATGGTTGACATATTTTTTGAATAAGCCGCCATTACAGAAAACGCCATTACTATTCTGTGGTCGTTAGCCGATGTTATATCGGCTCCTTGCACTTTACCACCTAAAATTTTCAATCCGTCATTGGTTTCGGTAACATCAATACCGAAAGCTTTAAGCCTTAAGGCGGTTTCAAAAAGACGGTCGCTTTCTTTGATTCTTAAACGTTCTGCGTTATATATAACCGTTTCACCCTCTGCGAAAGAGGCGGCGACGGCTAATATTGGCACTAAATCTGGAATTTGCGAGGCGTCGATTCTAATTCCCTTTAATGAAGACTTTTTAGCGGTTACATTGTTACCGTGAACGGTGACTTCGACACCGAAACGTCGTAATAGTTCAACGATTTCCTTGTCTCCTTGCAGTGAATTTAAATCGACACCTGTAACTGTGACGTCACCGCCTACAGCTCCTGCAACTAAATGGAACGCCGCCTGCGACCAGTCACCCTCAACACAGCGGTCAGTAGCAGTAAGTGAAGATTTACCTTGAATAGTAAATTTATCTTCAAAAACCTCAATTTCTGCACCGAAAGCACGAAGCTCGTTTATAGTCATTAATACATAGTCTTTTGATTGCAACGGGGTGGTTAGCAGTATCTCGCTTTCACCCTCAATGATTGATAATGCAAGCAAAAGTCCGCTTATGTACTGCGAACTGATGTCACCGGGCAATGAAAATTTGCCAGGTTTTAACTGACCCGAAACGGTCATAGGTAATGTATCACTCGAGCAGGTTACACCATTCTCACGTAGAACTTCGGCTATTGTACCAAAGGGGCGCTCGGGCAATCTTCCTTGACCGCAAAAGGTGATGTTTTCGCATCCTAAAGCCGCGGCAACCGGTATTAAAAATCGAGCCGTTGAGCCTGACTCAAGAAAATCTATAGTTAAATCTTTATTGTTGCGTTTTACTGGGGTTAAAGTTACTGTCAATCCGTCACGTTGAACAGTTGCACCCAAAGCAGTTAAAGCATTTATTGTGGCGGTCATATCGTTTGACTCGCCCAAGTTTTCTATTTTAACCTTGCCGTTAGATAGTGCGGCACAAATAAGACTGCGGTGTCCTGCTGATTTTGAGGGCGGAGCAGAAACAGTGCCACAAAGGGGTGCAGGGGAAATTATGGCTTTCATTGTTCGCCTCCAAGGTATTCTAACAGTTTATCTGTCGGTAAAACCTTAACTGTGCAGTTGCCGATTTTTTGAGGAATAACCAATTTTATATCCTTACCGCGACGTTTTTTATCGTTGTATGAGCCTTCGGTTAAAGTTTCCATGTCAATACCGGTTGTAGCAGGGAGATTATACTTGTGCAAGCAGGCGGTGATTTTCTTTGCAGTACCCGCTTCACACTCACCGCTACGCTCTGCGGCAACAGCCATAATAACCATACCGATACCGACAGCCTCACCGTGGGTCATATCCTTAAAGTTATAATACTTTTCAATAGAGTGACCGATGGTGTGACCGAAATTAAGTAGGATGCGTTCGCCATGCTCAAAAAAGTCGTTTTCGGTAATATCACGCTTAATTGTTACACATTCCAATATCAGTTCATTGATAAAATCGCGTGCGTCTTCATTCAATAAACGCTCGAATAACTTTTCAGATTTTATAACGCCGTATTTTATAGCTTCTGCAAGACCGTCACTGTAAATTTTTTGTGATAATGTGTTAAGACACTCCGGGTCAATAAGCACGCGTTTCGGTGCGTGGAAAGAACCGGCTAAATTTTTGCCGTAAACTAAATCACAACCCGTTTTACCACCGACCGAAGAGTCAATCTGAGATAAAAGGGTGGTGGGGATGCCGATATAGTCAATTCCGCGGAGATAGATTGATGCGGCAAAACCGGTCAAATCTCCGCAAACACCGCCACCTAAAGCAACGGCAAAGTCGGAACGTGTAAGCCCTGCCGAACACATAACACTTAACATATCTTCAACGGTGCGTAAATTCTTGCTTTCCTCACCGGCTAAAAAGACGTGGCTTTCAACCTTGAACCCTGCGTTTTTTAAGGATTCAACTACAGTGTCAAGATACAACTGTTCAACGTTTGTATCGGTCATAACAACGCAGGATTTACCTTTGACGGCAGGCTTAATCAACTCACCGACATTATTAATAAGTCCGTTTTCAATAATTATATCGTAAGCAGTAGGCTTGTTTACAGAAATTGTTACAGCTGACATAAACAGTCCTCCAAATCTTATATGTACCCATATTAAAATTATTATATAATTTTACATCAAAACCCTTTTAATGTCAAGGTTTTACGACACTTTAAACCCTCAAATAAATAAAACAGGAATGCCACATCTAAAGTCGGCTTTCCTGTTTTTGACTATTTTTTAATTATTTTTGCTTTTTAATATTTCGATTATTTCTTGTAGAACGGCTTCGGGGGCTTGATTTCCGTTTATTGTGTAGTGCGAGTTTTTTATGTATATCGGTCGGCGTATGTTCATTAATTCGCGTACGGCAGATTCTTTGTCCTTTTTTTGCAAAAGGGGACGTGAGGTGTCATCTTTTAAGCGTTCAAGCACAGTTTTAGGCGTTACATCAAGGAAAAATACTGTGCCGTTGTCACGCAAAACGTCGGCATTTTGTGGGTTCAAAACAGCACCTCCGCCGGTAGCGATTACCTGTGAGTTTTGTTTACATAATTCCTTGATTACCGCGGTTTCAACGGTCCTGAAATACTCCTCACCCTGAACGGCGAAAATCTCACTAACTGTCATTTTTTCACGTTGTTCAATCACCTTATCGCTATCTAAAAAGGTGTAGTTAAGTTTTTGGGCTAAAAGGGTACCGACAGTGGACTTTCCGCACCCCATAAATCCGCATAAAATTACATTATTTTTCATAAAAAAGCCTCGTCATTTCTTGGTTTGCATCGGTGATTAATTTTTCAATATCTTTTAGGTCAAATTCGGCACCGTACCAAAATTCGTGTGCTTTTACTGCCTGCCAAACCAACATTGACATACCGCCTACGGTTTTTAACTTTAAATCTTCTGCCATTCTTAAAAGTTTTGTTTTTTCGGGATTATAAACTGCGTCAAAAACGGCAGAGCAGTTTTTTAGTTGTTCTTCGGTTAAAACGGCGGCATCGGTATTAGGGTACATTCCAACCGGTGTGGCGTTGATTACAAGGTCAAATTTTCCGTCAACATTGCTTATTGTTGTAAAATTTGCCTTGCCGTTATGAGAGTTCAACCAATCTGTTAAGGCTTCGGCTTTTGATGTGTTACCGTCACGTACGGCGACAGTAACTTCGCAACCGTTGTCACAAGCCTCACGAGCTAAAGTTCTTGCCGCACCGCCGGCACCCAATACCAAAACCTTGCCGACGAGCGGAACACCGGCAGTTTCCAAGGCTTTTGTAAAACCGAAAGCATCGGTGCTGCACCCGTAGGTTTTTCCGTTTTTATTTAAAACACAGTTGACAGCGTTATATTTTAATGCCGACTCGTCAACCTCATCAATTAATGGTAAAATTGTTTCCTTATGGGGAATGGTGATGTTAAAACCATCAAGCGATTTTAGGTTAACATAAAACTTTTGCTCCAAACAATCGGGATGAATATCAAAAACAGAATATTCAATATCCTTTTGTTGTAGTTTGAAAAGATTTTTATGTATAAAAGGTGACATTGTGTGACCGATAGGATGACCTATTACCGCGAATTTTTGTTTCATAAATATAGGACCTCTTGAATAAAAATTTCAAAAATGCTATTGACAAATGGCAATAGGCAACATATTATTATAGTGGCTGTGGGAAGTTGAAACAAAGACATATTTCCTTGTTTAGAAATTATATCACGGTTTTAAAAATTAGTCTATATTTTTTTGAAGTTTTAGGAGGACAAAGAAATGATTTTTGAAAGAATCAGAGCAATTCTTGCAGAACAGCTTGATGTTGCAGAAGACGAAATTACAATGGAATCCAGCATCGCCGAGGACTTGGGTGCCGATAGTTTGGATGTTGTTGATTTGATAATGTCTATTGAGGACGAGTTTGACCTTGAGGTTCCCGATACCGAGGTTGAGAACATTAAAACTGTCGGTGATGTTGTAAACTACATCGAGAGTGCAAAATAATATTTAATAGAGATTTTAAGTAGCACGGTGATGATGTCACCGTGCTGTCTTGCTATATAGAGATGTTATAGAGATTGATATTTGATGTGTTTCGGCATGTATTTGCAAAAAATCTATTGAATTTTCAGAATAATTAAAGTATAATGAATTCTAATGTAATACTAATCGAAAAATGGTGAATTAAAGTGGCAAAAGAAAAGTTAGTTAAAGAGATAACCTCTATGGAGGATGATTTTGCTCAATGGTATACCGACGTATGTATCAAGTCGGAGCTTATTGACTATACAAGCGTTAAAGGATGTATGGTTATACGTCCTTACGGTTATGCTATATGGGAGAACATTCAGCGTATTTTGGACGGCATGTTCAAAGAAACCGGACATGAGAACGTCTGCATGCCGATGTTTATTCCTGAAAGCCTTTTACAGAAGGAAAAGGACCATGTTGAAGGCTTTGCACCTGAAGTTGCATGGGTAACTCACGGCGGAAGCGAGAAGTTGGAGGAAAGGCTTTGTGTAAGACCGACTTCCGAGACCTTGTTCTGCGACCATTATAAGAATATTATTCACTCTTGGCGTGATTTGCCGAAGCTTTATAATCAGTGGGTATCGGTAGTCCGTTGGGAGAAAACCACCCGTCCTTTCTTGCGTTCAAGAGAGTTCTTGTGGCAGGAGGGTCATACTATCCACGCCACAGCCGAGGAGGCAAAGGAAGAAACTGTAAAGATGCTTAATGTTTACGCCGAATTTTGCGAGAAGTATCTTTGCATACCGGTTGTTAAAGGCATTAAGACCGAGAAAGAGCGTTTTGCAGGTGCGGTTGAAACCTATACTATCGAGGCTTTGATGCACGACGGTAAGGCTTTGCAGAGTGGTACATCTCACTATTTCGGTGACGGTTTTGCCAAGGCTTTCGGTATAGCTTATACCGATAAGGAAAACAAACTTGCAACACCTCATCAGACCTCTTGGGGTATGACCACCCGCTTAATCGGTGCGGTTATTATGACCCACGGTGACGACAGCGGCCTTATTTTACCGCCCGCAGTTGCTCCCAAGCAGGTAATGGTTATTCCGATTGCCCAGCATAAAGAAGGCGTTATTGACAAGGCTACAGAAGTTTATGAGCGTTTGAAAAAGCAATTCAGGGTAGGTCTTGATATCAGCGAGCAGTCACCCGGTTGGAAATTCTCCGAGTATGAAATGAAGGGTGTTCCGCTTCGTTTGGAGTTGGGTCCTAAAGATATTGAAAACAATCAGTGTGTTTTAGTTCGCCGTGATACAAGAGAAAAGATTTTTGTATCTCTTGATGAACTTGAGGCTACTGTTGAAAAGTTACTCGAGGATATTTCTAAAACTATGTTCAATAAGGCTTTAGAACGTCGCGAGACAATGACTTATGAAGTTTCTAATCTTGACGAGATGAAGGAAACTGCCGATAATAAGCCCGGATTTATTAAAGCACTTTGGTGTATGGACCGCGAGTGTGAGGATAAACTAAAGGAAATTGCAGGTGTTTCGTCACGTTGTATGCCTTTGGGTCAGCAGGAGATAGCAGACGGTAAATGTGTATGCTGCGGTAAGCCTGCTAAAAAGTTGGTTTATTGGGGTAAGGCTTATTAATAAGGCTTTATAAAAGGGATTGAATATTATGTTAAAAAAATCAGCGTTGGCACTGTTTAATGTGTTATGTATTGTGCTGATAGTTGTTTCTGCCATAACCGTTTCGGCAGTGGGTGAGGGTGATGTCTCGTCATCACAAGAGTCAAGTGAAGTTTCCTCGGTAACCGAACAGCCGTCAAGTTCAGTTGACAGTGATTCGGTATCAACTGATTCGGATACTTCCGGGGCAGAGAGTGATGACTTGTCAAGTGATGATGGCTCTTCGGATAGTTCGGATTCATCAGAATCAGACACATCTTCTATTGATGGCGATTCATCGGAAGAAAGCAGTTCCGACAGCACTTCGAGTAAAAACACATCCTCAAAAAAGCCGGTTCACACTACCGGCGGACACGGTAATACATTCATTAGTCAGGATGTTACAACCGGGACTCAAAGTGTTATAACAAGTTCTGCTGCTTCAACCGTTTCGGCCGATTACAATGAATCGTATGATGACGATGAAGAACATTATGTTGCCCGTTCAAAATCGGCAGCAAGTGCAATTTATAAATTAATTTGGATACCGATTGTGCTGATTGTGCTTTGTGTTGGCGGATTGGTAACTGCAAATGTTATGTTCCGCAAAAAATATCCCAAAAAGGCAGAAGGCGGTGCAAGTCGCAGAAGTGCCAATTCACGCGGTGCCGTCAGAAGACGTAAATAACTTTTTAACCTTAAAAACCCGTTCTTTTGAGCGGGTTTTCTTACATTATATATATAAAGGAATTTTTGAGCGCTGTTTTGCAGTTGTTATTTTTGAAAAATTAATATAATATCAAGGTAATTTAATATAAAAAACTTGCTGTTTTCGGGTTTAAAAAAATTCAAAAAAGTTTTAAAAAAACACTTGCAATTTGTGAAGTGATGTGTTATACTACTTGGGCATGTGATGTGCAGATATGCGTTGATGCGGGAGGTGGCCAACCTTCGAGTTGGGGAATTTCCGCGGAGTATGTCCGATTTTAAACCGGGCGGCAAGTTTCCAGCGTTGTTTTGGGACTACCAAAGTTAACGCCGATGTCGGCCCCGGATTGTAAGCAAAAAGTTTGCTCCAATCCGGATTTTATATTGGACAGGGATGAAACACCCGGCACAATGTAAACATTGCAGACAAAGCGGCGTTGCCCGCCAAATTATTTAAGGAGGCGAAAGTCACAATGGCAGTTAAGGAGAAAATCAGAATCAGACTGAAAAGTTACGACCATGCTCTCATCGACCAGGCTTCAGAGAAGATTATCGAGACAGCAAAGCGTACCGGTGCTCGTGTTTCGGGTCCCGTACCCCTTCCTACTGAAAAGGAAGTTGTAACCATTCTTCGTGCAGTCCACAAATATAAGGACAGCCGTGAGCAGTTTGAAAGCAGAACTCACAAAAGGCTTATCGACGTTCTCAGACCTTCCAACAAAACTGTTGAAGCTCTGATGGGTCTTGAGCTCCCCGCCGGCGTTGAGATTGAGATTAAGCTCTAATCTTTAACGTAAGGCAGGTCATGTTGGCATAAACTTATGTCAACCAATAACCATTTAGGAGGAAAAATAAAATGCAAAAAGGTATCGTAGGCAAGAAGCTCGGTATGACCCAGCTTTTTGACGCAAACGGTAACGTTGTTCCGATAACAGTTATCGAGGCAGGCCCCTGTGTCATCAGCCAGAAGAAAACAACCGAGAATGACGGGTACGAAGCAATTCAGGTTGGCTTCGGCGACTTGAAGGCTTCAAAGGTAAACAAGCCTATGAAGGGCCATTTCTCAAAGGGCGATGTAGCTCCTAAGAAGGTTCTTCGCGAATTCAGATTTGATGATTGCTCTGCTTACAACGTAGGCGACATCATTAAGGCTGACGTTTTCGCAGAGGGCGACAAGGTAGACGTAAGAGGTACAAGTAAAGGTAAGGGCTACGCCGGCGTAATTAAGCGTTGGAACTTCGCTCGCTTGAAAGAATCTCACGGTACCGGCCCTGTTCACCGCCACGGCGGTTCGTTGGGTGCAAGCTCAACACCTTCACGTGTTATGAAGGGTAAGAAGATGGCAGGTCACCTCGGTAACGAGCGTGTAACTGTTCAGAATCTTGAAGTTGTCAAGATTGACGTAGAAAACAACATCATCGCAGTTAAGGGTGCCGTTCCCGGTCCCAAGGGTGCTATCGTAGTTGTTTTCGATAGCGTTAAAGCTTAAGGAAGGAGTGAAGGAAAATGCCAGTTGTTGCAATTAAGGATATGGCCGGTAAGTCGGTTGGAGAAATCGAATTAAGCTCTGCAGTATTCGGTATCGAGCCTAACGCCGCCGTTATGCACATGGCTGTTGTGAACTACCTCGCTAATCAGCGTCAGGGCACACAGTCGACATTGACCCGCTCCGAAGTTTCCGGCGGCGGTAAGAAGCCCTGGAGACAGAAGGGTACAGGCCATGCAAGACAGGGTTCTACCCGTGCACCGCAGTGGACACACGGCGGTATTGCTCTCGGTCCCAAGCCCAGAGATTACTACTACACCATCAACAAGAAGGAAAGACAGCTTGCTTTGAAGTCTGCTCTTTCTGATAAGGTTCTCACAGAATCCCTTATCGTTCTTGATGCTCTCACCGTTGAGGGCTTTAAGACTAAGACTGTTGTTGAGTGCCTGAAGGCTCTCGAAACCGGTAAGAAGACTCTTATCGTTCTCGCTTCCAACGAAGCAAACGTTGTTAAGAGTGCTGCTAACATCCCCGGCGTAAAGACCGCACAGGTAAACACCATCAACACCTATGACATCATCAATGCCGATACTTTGGTTATCGTTAAGGATGCTGTTAAGACCATCGAGGAGGTTTACGCATAATGAAAGCAGCTCAGGACATTATTATTGCTCCGGTTATCACCGAGCACAGCATGACCGGTTTTGCCGACAAGAAGTACACCTTCAAAGTAGCAGTAGACGCTACTAAGATTGATATCGCAAGAGCTTGCGAGGAAATCTTCGGTGTTAAGGTTGAAAAGGTCAACACCATGAACGTCAGCGGCCACAAGCGTCGCATGGGTCGTTACGAGGGATACACCGCTGCTTGGAAAAAGGCAGTTGTTACCCTTAAGGCAGATTCCAAGACTATCGAATTCTTCGACGGTTTGATGTAATTAGTTAATTCAAGAACGATTAAGGCAATGTATGGAGTTTTAAAACTCCGCTAAGCCCAAATAGGAGAGTGAAACTTAAAATGGCTATTAAGCATTACAAGCCTACGACTCCGGGTCGCCGCGGTATGACCGTTATGGATTATTCCGTACTTTCTAAAGTAGCACCTGAAAAGAGCTTGTTAGGCGTAATCAAAAAGAATGCAGGCCGTAACAGCTATGGCCGCATCACCGTTCGTCATCATGGCGGCGGAAACAGAATTAAGTATCGTATCATCGACTTCAAGCGTGATAAAATCGGCGTACCCGCCACTGTTATGACTCTTGAGTACGACCCCAACCGTTCAGCATTTATTGCACTCGTTCAGTACGAGGACGGCGAGAAGCGTTACACCATCGCTCCTCAGGATTTAAAGGTCGGCGATACCGTTATTTCAGGTCCCACAGCTGATATTAAGCCGGGTAACGCATTGAAACTCAGCGATATCCCTGTTGGTACTGTTGTTCACAACGTAGAGCTTTACCCCGGTAAGGGTGCACAGCTCGCACGTTCAGCCGGTAACATGGCTCAGCTCATGGCTAAAGAAAATGGAATGGCTCTTTTGAGACTTCCTTCAGGTGAGCTCCGTAACGTTCCTGCTAACTGCATGGCAACCGTCGGTAGCGTATCTAACCCCGAGCATGAGAATGTTAACATCGGTAAAGCAGGTCGTAAGCGTCATATGGGTTGGCGTCCTACAGTTCGCGGTTCTGTTATGAACCCGTGTGACCACCCCCACGGTGGTGGTGAGGGACGTGCTCCTATCGGCCGTTCCGGTCCTGTTACACCTTGGGGTAAACCCACCTTGGGTTACAAAACCCGTAAGAAGCATAAATCGACTGACAAGTATATTGTCAAACGTCGTAATGCCAAGTAATCGACGAAAGGAGAAACAACAATGGGAAGAAGCGTTAAAAAAGGACCTTTTATTCAGCCCGTGCTTTTAAAGCGTGTTCAGGAAATGAACGCAGCAGGCGAGAAGCGTGTCCTCAAAACTTGGAGCCGTTCATCCACTATTTTCCCCGATTTCGTCGGACATACGGTGGCAGTTCATGACGGCAGAAAGCATGTTCCGGTATACGTTACCGAAGACATGGTAGGTCATAAATTCGGCGAATTTGCTCCGACCAGAACCTTTAAGGGTCATGCCGGTGCAAAGACAACGAAGTAAGCGGTCGAAAGGAGAGTATGACTATGGAAGCAAGGGCAACACTCAGATATGCCCGCATATCACCTCGCAAGGTGCAGATAGTCCTCGATTTAATTCGTAATCAGGACGCTGATAAAGCCATGGCTATTCTTAGGTTCACACCGAAGTCGGCCTGCGAGTATCTTGAAAAACTGCTCAAATCAGCTATTGCAAATGCAGAAAACAATCATCAAATGGATGTTTCTAAACTTTACGTTGCAGAGTGCTACGTTGGTCCCGGTCCTATCTTAAAGAGAATTAGAGCTAAAGACCACGGCCGTGCACACCGCATCTTGAAGAGAACATCTCACGTTACTCTGGTTCTCAGAGAACGTGAAATCTAAGAAGGAGGTTAAGTTATGGGCCAGAAAGTAAATCCCCACGGTTTCCGTGTTGGAGTTATTAAAAACTGGGATTCTCGTTGGTTCACCAAGGATAAGGATTTCGGCGAAACTTTGGTTGAGGACTACAACCTCCGTAAGTTCTTAAAGAAAACTCTTTATTCGGCAGGTGTTCCGAAAATTGAGATTGAGCGTGACGCTTCTCGCGTTCGCATCCACATTCACTGTGCAAAGCCGGGTATGGTAATCGGCCGCAAGGGCGAAGAAATCGAAAAGCTTAAAGTACAGTGCAAAAAGCTTCTCAAAACCGATAAAGATGTATTCATCAATATCGTAGAAATTAAGAACCCCGATGTTAACGCAACCTTGGTTGCTGAAAGCATCGCAGCTCAGCTTGAGAAGCGTGTATCCTTCCGTCGTGCAATGAAGTTGTCCATCGGACGTGCAATGCGTTGCGGCGTTAAGGGTATCAAAACACAGGTTTCCGGTCGTTTGGGCGGTGCAGAAATTGCACGTTCTGAAAACTACCGTGAAGGAACCATTCCGCTTCAGACTATTCGTGCTGACATCGACTATGGCTTCGCTGAAGCTCATACCACTTACGGCCGTATCGGCGTAAAGGTATGGATTTACACCGGTGAAGTTCTTCACGATGCACGTAAGCCCCGCAAGGAAGGAGGCAACCGCTGATGTTATTACCTAAGCGTGTTAAATATCGCCGCGTACACAGAGGACGCCTCAAAGGTCAGGCACTCCGCGGCAACTTCGTTTCTAACGGAGATTTCGGTTTGCAGGCTTTAGAGCCGGCTTGGATTACTTCCAACCAAATCGAAGCAGCCCGTATCGCTATGACTCGTTACATCAAGCGTGGCGGTCAGGTTTGGATTAAGATTTTCCCCGACAAGCCGATTACTGAGAAGCCGGCTGAAACCCGTATGGGTTCCGGTAAAGGTTCTCCTGAGTATTGGGTAGCCGTGGTAAAACCGGGCAGAGTTATGTTTGAAATCGGCGGTGTGTCCGAAGAGGTCGCTCGCGAGGCTATGCGTCTTGCTGCCAACAAGCTGCCTATCAAATGCAAGTTTATTACTAAAGAGATGGGTGGTGAGCAGTAATGAATGTTAAGGAACTCAGAGAAATGACTCCGGCAAAGTTGGAGGAACAGTTAGCTGATTTGAAGAAAGAGCTTTTCAATCTTCGCTTCCAACATGCCATTAACCAGCTCGATAACCCGATTAGAATTGCAGCCGTTAAGAAAGATATCGCAAGAGTTAAGACAATTCTCCGCGAAATCGAAATGAACGGCACCAATTCTTAAGAAAGGGAGGCACTAAGCTATGAGCGAAAGAAACCTTCGTAAAACAAGAGTAGGTAAGGTTGTAAGCGACAAGATGGATAAGACCGTTGTAGTTGCTATCGAAGACAACGTAAAGCACCCGCTCTACAAGAAAATTATTAAGAACACCGTTAAGTTCAAAGCCCATGATGAGAACAATGAGTGCGGCATCGGTGACCGTGTACTTCTGATGGAGACACGTCCCCTTTCCAAAGATAAGAGATGGCGCGTAGTTGAAATCATAGAGAAGGCAAAGTAGTCTAAAGGAGGAAGAAACTGTGATACAGCAACAGACTTACCTTAAGGTTGCCGACAACACCGGTGCAAAAGAATTAATGTGCATCCGCGTACTTGGCGGCTCCGGCAGAAGGTATGCCAACATTGGCGACGTCGTAGTTGCTTCTGTAAAGAAAGCAGCTCCCGGCGGTACCGTCAAAAAGGGCGATGTAGTCAAGGCAGTAGTAGTACGTTCCTGCAAGGGCCTTCGCCGTAACGACGGTTCATATATCCGTTTTGATGAAAATGCCGCGGTTATTATTAAAGAAGATAAGACTCCCAGAGGTACCCGTATCTTTGGACCAGTCGCACGTGAGCTCCGTGAGAAGGACTATATGAAAATCCTTTCTCTCGCTCCCGAAGTATTATAATGGAGGTATACTGACATGAGTAAAATGAATATTAAAGTCGGCGATACCGTCATTATTTTGACCGGCGACGATAAAGACCGTGGTAAGACCGGTAAGGTTTTAGAGGTCAGCCCGAAAGAGGGCAAGGTTATTGTTGAGGGTCTCAACATGGTTAAAAAGCATGTTAAACCCCGCAAAGCTGGTGACCCTTCCGGTATTATTGAGGCAGAAAGTGCAATCTACGCCTGCAAGGTTCAGGTTGTCTGCCCGAAATGTAAGAAACCCACCCGCGTAGGCCACAAGCTCTACGAAGATGGTAAAAAAGACCGCATCTGTAAAAAGTGCGGCGAAACAATCTGATAAGGAGGATGCATTAACATGGCAAGGTTAAGAGACGAATATAAGAAAAGCGTCGCACCTGCACTTATGAGCAAATACAACTATAAGAGCGTAATGCAGATTCCGAAGCTCGATAAGGTTGTTATTAACGTAGGTTGCGGCGAGGCAAGAGATAATGCAAAAGTTATCGACGCCATCGTAAACGATTTAACACAGATTACCGGTCAGCATCCGGTAGTATGTAAGGCAAGAAAATCGGTTGCTAACTTCAAACTTCGTGAAGGTATGCCGATTGGTGCCAAGGTTACTCTCAGAGGCGAGAAGATGTATGAGTTTGTTGACAGACTCTTCAACACTGCTCTTCCGAGAGTAAGAGACTTCAGAGGTATCAACCCCAACTCTTTCGACGGCCGCGGAAACTATTCCATGGGTGTTAAGGAACAGTTGATTTTCCCTGAAATCGAATATGATAAAATCGACAAGGTTCGCGGTATGGACATCATCTTTGTTACAACCGCAAAGACCGACGAGGAAGCCAGAGAGCTCTTGAGCTTGATGGGTGCCCCGTTTGCGAAGTGAGGAGTGTAGACATGGCTAAGACATCATTGAAAAATAAGCAGCAGAAACCTGCTAAGTTTTCGACCAGAGAGTACACCAGATGTAACATCTGCGGTCGTCCCCATGCTTATCTCCGTAAGTACGGTATCTGCCGAATTTGCTTCAGAGAATTAGCCTACAAGGGCGAAATTCCCGGAGTAAAGAAGGCTAGCTGGTAATACGTAAAGGAGGTTACGGTATGCAAATCACCGATACAATAGCTGATATGCTTACGAGAATTCGTAA
>JAZRQE010000040.1:0-3114 GCA_045649545.1 Acutalibacteraceae bacterium | reverse complement strand
TATGGCTGCGGTTATTGATACCGAAGTGCGTGAAATTATTATGGCTCAATATTCTAAAGCAAAGGATATTTTGAGTGCTAATATGAATAAGGTGCATAAGGTTGCACAGAAACTTTTTGTTGAAGAAAAGGTTAGCGGTGACGAGTTCCGCGAAATTATGGCAACCGAAGACGCACAGTAAATTTAATTTTAAATCCCTGCAGGGCGAAAGCCTTGCAGGGAATTTTTTGTAAAATTTTTCAAAAAGGGTTGACAAACGCACAACAAAAGTGTATTATCTTAATAGTACAGTAGTACAGTTTAAAGAAAGGAAGTGTTTGAATGGTATGGAAACTTGACAGAAATCGGCCAATATGTCCGCAAATTTGCGAGCAGTTGAGCGTTTTGATAGCCTCGGGCGAAATCAAGGCAAATGAAAGACTGATGTCGGTGCGAGAAGTTGCAGTAGAGGCAGGGGTTAATCCCAACACCGTCCAAAAAGCCTTTGAACAGTTGGAAATGAAAGGGCTTATATACTCTGTAAGAGGCTCGGGCTGGTTTGTTGATACGACGGGCTCGGCGAAAGATACGGTTGAAAAAATCATAGCTGATAAAACTTCGGCATATTTTGATGAAATGAAAAAGCTAGGTCTCACCACTGAGCAAATAAAAAATTATATTAAGGAGTGGAACGAATGAGTGAGTTGTTAACTTGCCGTAATTTAACAAAAAACTACGGCGGACTTGTTGCGTTGAATAATATCAATTTAACCGTTGAAAGCGGAAAAATAATCGGACTTTTAGGTCCTAACGGTTCAGGAAAAACTACCTTTATTAAAATATTAAACGGTTTGTTAACCCCGACGTCAGGCGAGTTGCTTATAAACGGCAATAAACCGGGGATTGAATCTAAAAAGCAGGTAGCTTACCTTCCTGATAACAGTTATCTTAACTCTTGGATGACGGTTGAACAAATAGTTAACATGTTCAGTGATTTTTATGCTGATTTTAGACCTGAATTAGCCTATGAAATGCTGTCTAGATTGGGAATTACACCGAAGGCAAAACTTAAGACTTTATCAAAAGGAAATAAGGAAAAGGTTTGCCTTATCCTTGTAATGAGTCGTAACGCGTTGTTATATGTTCTTGATGAGCCGATTGCCGGCGTTGACCCTGCTACCCGTGATTATGTTATATCGACTATTATCAATAACTATAATCCTGAGGCTTCGGTTATTATCTCAACCCACTTGATTGCAGATATTGAACAGGTTTTGGACGAGGTTATTTTTATTAACAACGGTAATATCGTTTTGCAGAAAACGGTTGATGAGATTCGCGAAGAAAACCAAAAAAGCGTTGACGAGTTGTTCAGGGAGGAATTCAAATGGTAAGAAAACTAATTAAGCACGAATTTAACGCTGTTGGTCGCAGTATGTTCCCAATGGCTGTGATATTGCTTGCGATGTCGTTTTTCACACGTATTATTCAGATTTTTGAGGTACAGTCCCGCACGTATAACATTATTTTAGGCTCGGCAATTGTAATGCTTGTAATTGCAATGATAGTCAGCCTTATAATGTCGGTGGTTATTAGCATTAAGAGGTTTTACACCAATATGTTTACCGGTGAGGGTTACTTAACAATGACCTTGCCCGTAACGGCAACCGAGCATATTTTAACCAAGCTGTTGGTTGCTTTTGTGTCGGTTGTGGCAACAGTGATTGCTATAATCATTGCAGGAAGTATTTCAACTTTAGGCGAGGTATTGGTTGAAATTTTCAAGGCGATTGATTATTTAGCCGATGCATATTTTAATTTTTTTGGTGGGCATGGTGTCGCTTATATTTTTGAGGCTTTAATTACTGTAATAGTGGTAGTCGCGTCGCAGTTTTTACTGTATTACGCCTGCATTTCGGTAGGACAAATGGCACGCAAAAACCGTGTTTTAGCAGCATTTGGCGCGTATTTTGGATACTATATTATCACTCAAATTTTCGGAACTGTGTTGGTTATTTTAATTTCCTTGCAACCGCAGTGGCTGATTGATTTAATGCAGTCGATAACCAATTTTGCAGAATATCATCCGTATGCATTTGTGCATTACTTTATTTGGTGTATTACCTTGTTTTACGGTGCTTTGGCTTTGGCATTCTTCTTTATTTCACGCTATATTATTACAAATAAGCTTAATCTCGAGTAAGAAAGGTGAGGCAAATGAAAAAATATATAAAGTTAATATCGGCTGTTCTTTTGACCGCTTTTATTTGTGTCGGCTTATGCTCGTGCAAACAGCTTGATGAAATGCGTGACAGCCGAGCCGTTTACGGCAAGACAGAGGATACACTTTATTTCCGTAAAGCCGAATATAAGTTGTTGCCACAATGTGACGACCTATATATCGAGGATGAAAATATCGGCTATGTTACGGAAAAGGATGTCCCCATTTTATTGAGCGATATGATAGGGAAAACTATTTGGTTTGATGATGAGGCGTTGTTTATTACGGCTGAAAGATACCCGTATGGCCCTAAAGTTTGGTGCCGAGCCGATATTTATGATGAAATGGTCCAAAAAATAGAGAATTATGAGTTAGACTCACTTTGCTATTGGAATCCTGACTTCAGTTATCATTATAACGAGTCACTTATGGAAGAAAAGTACGTTGTAGTGCCTTCGGCTGTGGCTGAAATCATAAGGAGTGCTTTTGCAAGTGGGGGAACCAAGGTTGAGTCGGAAGGCAAATATGAATTTACCTATGTGACTTTCCAAAATTGTGACAAAACCACTACTTTTATTGATACAGACACAATGATTATGTTGAATAGTAACGGCAGTGAATATTATTTATTGGTTTATCAACGTAATGAGGATTATGTAAGGTATAATTTGACCCCGGAAAATGCTCAAATAATCATACAACAATTAGGTTTAAATAAATATTATTAAAACAAAACGAATCTCCTGCTGAACGTATTGTCCGGCAGGAGATTTTTTTGTTAGGGTTTATCTTTTTCAAGTTTGTTAAGTTGGGGAACTATACCCTCGTGGAAACGGTCAGGATGGTGTTGGATATTTTCCGAGGGTAAGCCTTGAGAAATAGCCGGAAACATAAATTCAGAGTCGTTACTTGGC
>JAZRQE010000039.1:0-19093 GCA_045649545.1 Acutalibacteraceae bacterium | reverse complement strand
TTCTTCAGAGGATAGGGATAAGAAAAACAAGACTGACGAGAGCGAAAGTATCCAAAATCAAAAGACGATGCTAATAAACTACTGTATCGAGAAAGGATGGCAAATCAACGGCATTTACTGTGATGAGGATTACAGTGGTGCTGACGCTTCAAGACCTGCTTGGAATCAGGTGCTGAAAGACTGCGAAGAAGGCAGATGCACGATAGTTGTCTGCAAAACACAATCCCGTTTTTCACGTGATATGGAAATGATTGAACACTTCATTCACGGAAAGTTTCCAGAATGGGGTGTACGGTTTGTTGCGCTTGTTGATAACATTGATACCAACGTTAAAGGCAATAAAAAAACACGGCAAATCAACGGGCTTGTAAATGAATGGCAGTTGGAAGAGTTATCGGACAACGTTAAAGCTACCTTAAGTGTTAAACGGAAAAATGGCGAGTTTGTTGGCTCTTTTGCACCTTATGGCTATTTGATTGACCCCGACAACAAGAATCATTTAATTATTGATGAGGTTGCAGCGCCCATAGTTCAGCGGATATTTGATTTATATATCGGTGGACTCGGGTACATAAGCATTGCAAAGATATTAAATGATGAAATGATTCCGCCGCCTTGCGTTCACAAAAAGGAGCTTGGCTCTAAGTATTATAACGGCAACTATGAGAAGAACAATGCGCCTAGGACAACCTGGTCCGATTCGGCGGTTTATGCAATTCTTCGCCGATTTGAGTACACAGGTGCTTTGGTGCAGGGGCGACAAGAGGTTGTAAACTACAAAACGGGTAAACGCCGCAAAAAGCCGCAAAGCGAGTGGGATATTGTAGAGGATACCCACGAGCCGATTATTTCCAAAGAAACCTTTTATAAGGCACAGGAGATTAGGCTTTCACGAGGTAGAGGTCAAAAAATTCCAAGCGGTAGTTGTTATTCGCTTGCCAAAAAGGTGTTTTGCGCTGAGTGTGGCAACACAATGTGGAAAATGAGCTATAAGCTGCGTGACGGCAGATATAATTATCTTTCTTGCAGAACTCGGAAAACCACTAACGGAGTTTGTGATAATGAGCACAGCATTCGCCTTGATGAGTTAGAGCAAATCGTAGTAGATGAAATAAACAAGTTACTTGATAAATACTACGATAAAAAGCAGATTGGCAAGTTGGATGCACCTAAAAGGAAAAAGAACGGTGCAAAAACCTTGCAGTCGCAAATTGCCGAACTCGAAGAAAAGGTAAAGCGTAACGATAACCGAATGGCTCAGATGTACACCGACAAATTGGATGGTGTCATATCGTTAGAGGAGTTTACTAAGTACCGAGAAAGCTATCAAAAGGAATCTGGGGACATAGAAAAACGCATCGAAATTTTGAAATCAAAGCTTGCCGCACTTGCGGGTAATGAAATGAAAACGGATACAAAATCGATACTCGAAAAGTACCGAAAAATTGATACTCTTACATTCGAGATTGCCGATGAATTCATAAGCAAAATCTTCATCGGAAAGCTCAAAGAGGATGGCAAAAGAGAAATTAAGATTGAGTGGAAAATTTAGGCGTTTTCCACAGTCAAAAAACGACAAATTATGCAAGAATACTTAAAAAGTATAGTATTAGCTAACTCAGCCCACGGCGGGTTTGACGGTGGGGCGGTTGCGTATGACGGCACAGTTGAAAAGGATATCAATCTGCCCATTGCGTTAAAACTTCAAGCCACATTAAGTTTTTTTGGCTATAATACGGTTATGGTCAGAACTGAGGACGTTGCCGTTAATGACACGAATGATAGAGGTATTTCTGCCAAGGTTAGTGATATTAAAAATCGTGTTGAATTAATGAAACGGTACCCGAATGCAATTTTTGTGAGTATTCATATGAACAAATATCAAACGACTCAACCTCACGGTGCTCAAGTGTTTCATTCTAAAATAGGTGATTCTGAACATTTGGCAAAATTGATTCAGAGTTCGATTACAACTCAAGTTCAAACCGATAACAAACGTGTTGTTAAGCAGACGACAAAAGATATTTACCTGCTTTACCATGCAACTGTACCGAGCGTGATTGTTGAGTGCGGTTTTTTGAGTAATCTTGACGATTTATCTAACTTTAAATCGTCAGAGTATCAATCAAGAATTGCATTCTCTATAGCAGATGGAATTATAAAATATTATAAATATTATAAATCTTAAAATTAATATACAGGAGATTAAAATGGCAAAGTTGAAAACAAATTATATATGTTCTAATTGCGGTTATGCATCGCCTAAATGGTACGGTCAATGCCCGCAGTGTAAAGAGTGGAACACTTTAAATGAGGAAATAGAATCTAAATCAAGTCCGACTGCGGTTTTAAATTCTACTAAAACTCGTAATTTTTCTTCTGTCACCCCTGTGTCGGATATTACAACCGACGATGAACTTCGTTATAAAACCGGAATAGGGGAGTTTGACCGAGTTTTGGGCGGTGGTCTTGTAAAAGGTTCGGTAGTGCTTTTGTCGGGTGACCCAGGTATAGGAAAATCGACCCTGCTTATGCAAGCCTGTGGCACATTTGCAAATGATAAAAAGGTTTTGTATGTTTCAGGAGAAGAATCGGCGAAACAGTTAAAATTGAGGGCTGAGCGTCTTTCGGTAAACAGTGCTTCTTTGTCCGTTATGACCGAAACCGATGTTGAAACGGTTTGCGAATACATAAAACTTAATAAGCCCGAGGTTGTGATGATTGACTCGATTCAGACTATGAATCACGCGGAAATTCAGTCTTCACCCGGCAGTGTTACACAGGTTAGGGAATGCACTAACCTTTTATTAAGGGTAGGTAAAGCACTTGATATTCCTATAATTATTGTCGGTCACGTTAATAAAGACGGTGCAATAGCAGGCCCTAAAGTAATGGAGCATATTGTTGATGCAGTTTTGTACTTTGAGGGTGAACGTAATTACGCTTACAGAATATTACGTGCGGTTAAAAACCGTTTTGGCTCAACAAACGAAATCGGCGTTTTCGAAATGAACGATATTGGTTTAAGTGAGGTTGAAAACCCCTCTGCTGCATTACTTTCGGAGCGTAATACAAATGTTTCGGGCAACTGTATTTCCTGCGTTATGGAAGGTTCAAGACCAATTTTAGCCGAAGTGCAGAGCTTGGTTTCAACATCGGGGTACGGCAATGCACGCAGAATGTCGACAGGTTTTGATTTTAACCGTTTAAGCCTTTTGTTAGCAGTTTTGGAAAAACGCTTCGGTTATAGATTTTCAACTATGGATACATATTTGAACATCGTTGGCGGCTTAAAATTGGACGAGCCTGCTGCTGATTTGGCTGTAGCATTAGCCCTGGTTTCCGGTATTACGGACAAACCCATGCCGGATGATGTTGTCGCTATCGGTGAAATTGGACTTTCAGGTGAAGTTCGTTCTGTATCACGCATTTCCGCTCGCATAATTGAAGCAGCACGATTGGGATTCGGTCGTTGCATTGTACCGCGTTCTTGCTTAAAGCAGATTAAAGTGAAATCTGATATCGAAGTTATCGGTGTCAGAAATTTACACGAAGCAATTGCAAATATTTTTTAATTTTATACATCAATAAACACTGAACAGTCGGTAAATAAAAGGTTTATCGGCTGTTTGTTTGTATAAATATACTTAAATCATAAATATTGCTTGCATTTTAAAAAATATAATGTTATACTTACATTGTAATTTGAGTCGAAAGACTGTTGGAGGTAATTTTATGAAAAAGGTATTATCATTAGTTCTTTGTTTAGTTTTAGTTTTGGGACTTGTAGGTCTTGTAGGCTGTGGCGATGATAAGGAGAAAGTTACTGCTAAGGTTATCGAGATTAACCTTACCGAGGAAGAATATGCTTTTGGTGTTGACAAGAATCAACCTGAATTGTTAACTAAAGCAAATCAATTTATTGCTGAAATCAAAAGTAATGGTAAATTCGATGAAATTTGCAATAAATATTTTGGTGATGGAACTCCGACTCCTGTAACTTCTGCTCAGTTGGATACAAGCAAAGACCAGCTCGTTGTTGCAACTAACGCTCATTTTGAACCGTTTGAGTATACCCAAGGTGATAAGTATCTCGGTATTGATATGGAAATCGCCTCTCTCTTTGCTCAATACCTTAACCAAGAACTTGTTATAATGGATATGGATTTTGATTCTGTTTGTTTATCAGTTGGTCAGCATAAGTGTGACATTGCTATGGCAGGTCTCACTATTAAACCTGCCCGTGAAGAGCATGTTACTTTCACTACAACTTATTATGTAGCATCTCAGAAGCTTATCGTACGTAGTGACGATAATAAATTTAATGAATGTAAAACAACTGCCGATGTTGAGAAAATTTTGAATTCATTTGATAAGAGCGTTAAAATCGGTGTTCAAAACGGTACCACAGGTCTGTATTACTGTCAAGGCGACGCCGATTGGGATTTCCCCGGATTTAAAGTAACTACAGTTGGTTATAAGAACGGCTCTTTAGCTATTCAGGATATGCTTAATAACAATATTAATTATGTCGTTATTGACTCTGCTCCTGCTAAATTCATTACTGAAGCAATCAATAAGAATAGATAAACTAAATTTTAGACAAGTACCTCATCGGAAACGGTGAGGCATTTGTTTGTTTGGTAAGGAAAATATTATGGGAAATTTTGGAAGAAAAATAGAAGTCTTCTATGAAAACTTTATATTGTATGATGGTTATAAAGTTATGCTCGAAGGCCTTAAAAACACTGTAATTATTGCGGTTCTCGGCTTGATTATTGGTGCATTGATTGGTACAATTATTGCTGCTATTAGAGTTATGCCTAAATACAAGCGATTACCGAGAATTTTGAATGGTGTTTGTAGTGTATATGTCGAATTTTTTAGAGGAACACCTATTGTTGTTCAACTTCTGTTGCTATACTATGTTATTTTACCTTTGATGGGCGTTAATCTACCGTCTGTTACCGTTGCTGTAATTGTATTTGGATTAAACAGTGGTGCATATATTTCTGAAATTATGCGTGGCGGTATTATGTCTGTTGACCCGGGTCAGATGGAGGGTGGACGTTCTTTAGGTTTAAGTTTCTCTGTTACAATGTGTAAAATTGTTATCCCACAGGCGATAAAGAATATTTTACCGACGATGGGTAATGAATTTATTGCCCTTATTAAGGAAACATCGGTTGTAAGTTTCATTGGAGCTACTGACCTTTATAAAGCATTTAATAACATTGGTACCAATACATACGAGTTTATGGTTCCTTATCTTGCAATGGCAGTAATTTATATTGTTTTAGTACTCATGATTAGTATGTTAGTAAAATTTATGGAAAGGATTTTGAGGAAAAGTGATAGAAATATGTAAACTTTATAAAAGCTTTGGCAATATCGAAGTCCTCAAAGGTGTAAACCTTTCTATAAAAAAAGGCGAAATCAAAGTTATCTTGGGACCGTCAGGTTCGGGTAAGAGTACGCTGTTACGCTGTATTAATTGTATGGAGGACCCCACATCAGGCAACGTCTTCTTCCATGATGTTGACCTTGCAGATATGTCGGTTGATATTAATGTTCATCGTCAAAAAATCGGTATGGTTTTCCAACATTTTAATCTATTTCAAAATAAAACCGTACTGCAAAATATGACTTTAGCACCTATTTATATTGCCAAGAAAAAATCACGCATTGCGAAATTAAGAAAATTACTTAAAAAGGATTATATCGAATCAGATATTCGCAGTTCTAAAGAAATAGTTGAAACTGCTGAGAAAAAGGCTTATGCTCTGCTTGATAAGGTTGGTCTTAAAGATAGAGCAAATGAATATCCCTCTAAACTTTCAGGAGGTCAAAAGCAACGTGTAGCAATTGTCCGTGCATTGTGTATGGACCCCGAGGTTTTACTTTTTGACGAGCCTACATCGGCACTCGACCCTGAAATGGTCGGTGAGGTTTTGGAGGTTATGAAGGAACTTGCCCGAGAGGGTATGACAATGGTTGTTGTTACTCACGAAATGGGCTTTGCAAAAGAAGTTGGTACCGAGGTTGTATTTATTGATGAGGGTGTCATTATCGAACAAGCACCTCCAGAGGAGTTTTTCAAAAACCCTAAAAACCCGAGATTGCGTGATTTCTTATCTAAAGTGTTATAAAATTAAAACCGGAGTCTTATCGGCTCCGGGTTTTTCATATATCGGTATTGTAACTGTTATGACGAACCCTTGCGGGGTTCGAACCTATTAGTTAACAAAAAAACCGAAAGTATCAAAAGATACCTTCGGTTTTTGGTGAGCTATCGGGGATACTCTCCGTCGGCGTTATTTCGACCACTGTGGGTGGTGCCCGAAATAATCGCCTTACTCGAGACTTCACAGTTCACAATACCTACGCGGTATTGTGACTGCTACGACGAACCCCTGCGGGGTTCAAATCCATATTAAAACAAAAAATAGGATAGTACCAGGTGGTACTATCCTATTTTGGTGAGCTATCGGGGATTCGAACCCCGGACACCTTGATTAAAAGTCAAGTGCTCTGCCAACTGAGCTAATAACTCATACGCTTTAAGCGACTATGGTATTATAACAACTAAACTGCATTTTGTCAACAGTTTTTTTACAATATTTTAAATATTATTCCTTTTAATTTATCACTTAAACATTTTAATTAAATTGACATACTTTGTCAGGTATTGTAAAATAATGGTATAGGTAAGGAGTGAGTTTATGAAAACTATAAGATATGTTTTATTGTTTATGCTTGTGGTTTCTTTTTTAATGTTAATCTCTTGCGGAGAAATTGACGGTCAATACATGCAATTGGAGTCACCGTTTTGAAAATTAATATTAATCTCAATTTAAAAGGACTGAACGTAAGCGTTGTACTCTAAATGATAGTAAACTATTATTAATTATGTGCAATTTAAAAATATAATAATTGACTGGGTTATGGTGCTCTGATATAATAAACTCAGGTAAATAGTGACCTTAGGCGGTTGCTTTGGCAATCGGGAATCTTACCGTAAACCTGACAGACTTGCGGTAACTTCTGGCAAATGCACTTATGGTCGCAGACTCGTCAATTACGGGATTATTGTCTTAGTTTTCGGCATCTGCACTATTGTGCAGATGCTTTTCTTTTGTCCTTTTTACTAATATTGAGTAAAGGGGTAAACTATTATGTTTTCCAAAATCAAACTGTCATTATCAAACATCAACTACAAACTCTATTTCGCACTCCTTATTTTAGGACTATGTCCAACTGTTTACACAACGGTGCGAGTGTTCTTTCTCGGTTCTTTGCCAGGCGAATGGTCTTTCTCTATTGCAGGGCAATTATCGTGGGTGAATCTGCTTTATGATATCATAAATGAGGCAATCATTTTACCGCTTTTTTATTTCATAGGTAAGGTTGCAATCGACAAAAAAGAATTTTCCAACCGTGTGAAAACAGGACTTATAATGTCACTCGGGATATACCTTGTATTGTCAGCCGTTATAGTTTGCTTTACAAAACCGCTTTTATCGTTAATGGCTACAGACGTAAGCATTATTGATGCTTCGGCTACATATATCCGCATTGAGAGTGTTGCAAATGTATTTTTAATACTTACACAGTTCACACTTGTTGCACTTGTAACTATAAACAAAAGTAAATATCTTTATGTTCTAACCTTTGCAAGACTTGTGCTTAGTCTTGTTTGTGATACTTTCCTAGTGTCATCGCTCCCCATATCACTAAACCTCGGCGTAAACGGAATAGGATACTCAAATATTATTGTGAACATTGTTTTGCTTGTTGTATCCTTTATGTTACTCTCAAAAGAAAGCATCAATGTTTTTGACAGAGTAAAACTTAATTTCGTGTGGGTGAAAGAGTTTATAAAAATCGGTAGCATTTCAGGACTTGAGTCCCTTGTTCGTAACGTTGCTTATATGGTGATGATTTCACGAATGGTGAACGTTGTTGGCGAGCAAGGCACCTATTGGGTGGCAAATAACTTTATTTGGGGTTGGCTGTTACTTCCTGTTTTGCAACTTGGCGAACTTATTAAGCAGGAAACCGCAACCGATAAAGAAAATGTCCGTAAAAATAGTCTCGGTTACTTCTGTATAACTGTAATAATTTCATCCTTTTGGCTTGTTAGCATACCACTTTGGAAACCGTTTATGGCAAATGTTTTGAAGTTTACTGACGTTGATAAACTGTTTGAATTGGTTCTTGTATTGGTTGGCTTTTACGTGCTTTATGCTTTCCAAAATGTGTTTGATTCTATATTCTACGGACTTGGCAAAACAAACTATATGCTTTTTGAATCGGTAGTTACCAATACAGTCTATTACGGCATAGCGTTTATACTTTATGCTACAGGCGTGTGGACACCGTCACTTATTGGAATTGCTTTACTGTTCGGCATCGGCAATGCTTTTGATAGCCTAGTTTCTCTTGGTGCATTTGCATTCTTACTTAAAAAAGAAAATATAAATATTTTTAGAGTATTATAAGAAAATGTGTCGCACATTTTTCCTACTTATTACGGTGTGAGATAACGTTAAAAGCTGTGTGGAAAATTCCACACAGCTTTTTTTCTGTCCTCATGAGTACAACATGTTCTCTCAGTTCTTTTAATTTTAATAATAGAAAAACTTATAAAATGTTGGGTAACTGTTTAAATGCTGTTGTAAATTTGTTCTGTCGGTTGAACCGGGGTTGTTTATCGTGAAATTAGATGCGGTGAGTGAGCCACCTTTAAATCCGGTAATGACTACCCAATGCTGACTGCCATATTTGTTTTTTGAACCAAACAAGACCGGCTTACCCTCAGTTAATTTTTCTTTAATATTCTTTAGATAATTAGAACTGCTTGTAACTGCTTTAAAGTGGCTCGGCCAATAGACATTACCTGAGGAAGTATATTTCAACTTTTTAGACATTGCATCAGGATAAATTGTTGTACCGGTTCTAAATGACTCCATCATAGCGATTCCGGTTGTAACACATCCGATTTGGGCTATTGTTTTTCCCGAAGTGCCAATTTTCACATTAGCCCAGCGCTTGTCAGTTTGCTTGAAACTAGGAACATTCAAACTAATCGCATCAGTCTGAGTAGAGTTGTTGTAAATCAAATATTTTGAGTTTACATATCCGGTTTTTGAGCCGTTAAATACAATTTTACTCCATCCGTTAGATTCGGAAACAACTGCAACTGCACTGTTCTTTGGTGCAACACCAATACTCTTATATGATGTTCCGGCACCTGCTCTGATATTTAAACTTCCGCTTTCGGTAACTACAGTAGCCGTTTTAGTGCTGATTTCTTTGATATACAGAGTGCTTGAATAGCCGTATTTACCTTTTGAATACTCGACCTTCCACCAGTCACCGGATTTTGAAATAAGAGTGATATGGTCACCCTTATTTAAAACGTGTATAACGGTTGAGCCTTTTTGTGCTGACTCACGCACCATTAATTTAGAGGACTCGGTAGCTACAACGCCTACCTTAATGCTTTTTGTGGCAGCTTTAGCACCGCCGGGTATTAATATAATTGTAAACAGCATTACAGTCGTTATAATGGTTGATAATATCTTTTTCATTTTTCGCTCCTTTTTAATGAATTGAAACGCGTTCCTTAAAAATTATAGCAGCAATGCAGTAAAATGGGAATGCTCCAAATATTGTATTGGAATATTTAACCTTGAAAGAGCACTAAAATTTTGCTATAATATACACATAAAATTTAGGAGATTTATTATGAATAATGAACTTACAGCTTTAGATATAAAGAAAATGCAGGAGGAGTTGGACTACCGAAAGTTAGTTCTAATGCCTGAACAAATAGCAGAGGTGCAATTGGCACGTTCACACGGTGATTTGAGCGAAAATTTTGAGTATAAGGCGGCAAAACAGGCACTTAATAAGAACAAAGGCAGAATGAGATACCTTGAAAAAATGATAAAAACTGCCCGAATTATTGAGGATAAATCGTCAGCCGACGAAATTGGACTTTATGACACTGTTGAACTGTTGTTTGATGACGGTGAAACCGAAAAAGTGCAGGTTGTGACAACAGTAAGATGCAATCCTTTAGAAAGCCGTATAAGTAAAGAGTCTCCGTTAGGTCAGGCGATTTTAGGCAAAAGAAAAGGGGATAAGGTGTTTGTTCCTAATGAGAACGGTGGTGGGTATACCGTAGAAATCGTTTCTATTGAAAAGGGAACAGATGACGGCACTGCACCGTTGTTGTCGTATTAATTAGAATAAACGAGCCAACTAATGTGGTTGGCTCGTTTTCGTAACCATAAAAAAACAAAACAGTCCGCCCAAAAGGACGAACTGTTATTTTGGCGGAGCGAGAGGGATTCGAACCCTCGGACCCTTGCGGGTTTACCTGATTTCGAGTCAGGGCCGTTATGACCACTTCGATATCGCTCCATACTTTTAAGTTGACCTATGTATTATAATTGTAAACTAATAAAAAGTCAACACTTTTTATTGATTTACACTGAAAATTATATTATAATTATTTTTAGAAAAATATAATAAAAGGAGTCAGAATTTATGTCTAATGAAATTATTAAAGGTATGAGTTTTCAGCATATTGCATTGAAGTGTTGCGATATAGAAAAGAGTCTAAATATGTACAAAGCATTAGGTATGACAGAGGTTTGCCGTTGGGGCGAGGGTAAAGAACTGATTGTAATGCTGAATATTGGTGATGGCGGTCGAGTTGAACTTTTTGCAAACGGTAATGATGAATATAAAGTTATGGGTAAATGGGCACATTTTGCAGTCAACGTAGATGATGTCGATTTTGCATATAAAACCGCCTTGAACGCAGGATTTGAGCCTCTTATAGCATCTAAAACCGTACCGCTTGATTCAAAACCAAAAAAAATATCCATTAACATAGCCTTCGTTAAAGGGCCTGATGGGGAAGAGCTTGAATTTTTTAAGGAAGTATAATTAAATATTAAAAGAAGCAAAAAACGGATGCCAAGCATCCGTTTTTTGCTTTTAAAACATATTCCCGCCGTGGCAGTCAATTCCCACAATTAAAGGGAAATTGTTGAATTCTAACCTTTTTATAGACTCGCAACCTAAATCGTCAAATGCAATAACTTCACACGAAGTAATGCACTTTGAAGCTAAAGCACCGGCACCACCGATTGCACATAGGTACACCGCATTATTTTTTACTATCGAATCACAAACCTCTTTACTCCGTTCACCTTTGCCAATCATACATTTTAAGCCTAAGCTTAAAAGGGTAGGTGTATATACATCCATTCTGCCTGAAGTTGTAGGTCCGCAACTACCAATGGCTAATCCTTCTGGAGTTGGTGTCGGTCCGGCGTAATATATGGTTGCACCGTTAATCGGAAAGGGCAGAGGTTGATTATTTTCTAAAAGTTCAAATATTCTTTTATGTGCAGAATCGCGTGCAGTGTAAACTGTCCCTGAAAGATAAACTTTATCTCCGGCTCTTAAATTACTGACAGTATCAATTAAATCTGCAGTGTTAATATAAAACGTATTCATTTATGCGTTAGCTCCAACATTTGCCATTTCACTTTGGCGCTCGGCAATGTTTTCTTTTGCTTCAATAACACTCTTTCTTGTGTCTTCCAATTGCTTTTTCAAATCAGTAACTGCTTCCAAATATTCGCGTGTTTTTTTATTTAGAATATCGCTGATTTCCTTTAATTCATCTTCAGCATTAGTGGCAATTTCAATATTCTTATCAACTGCCTGCATGCTTTTTTCGGCGGATTCATTAGCGCTTGCCATAACCGATTCAGCATTTGCTTTTGCAACTAAATACAATCTGCCTATAGATTCACTCAGAGCAGTCAAAGCATCTTCACGTTGACGGTATGCTTCAAGCTGTGCCTCGGTTTCGTTTAATACTTTTTCTGTTTCTTCGTGTATGGTTTTTAACGCTTTTAAATCATTTTGAAGTGTATCAATTTTACCGTTTAATTCGGTAATTTTCTTTTTTAAATTATTTTCAGACTCTTTAGACTCCATAACAAAGGACATAACGTCTTCCTTGTTAAAACCGAAAAGACTGTTTCTGAACTTATTTATCATTACTTCCACCGCATTTCATTTTAGGTAATTTTCACTTTTTGTGTTTTCTTAATTATAACTACAATTATACATTTTTGCAACACAAATTTTTCATTAATAAAATGGGTGTAAAAACTGAAAAATTACTTGAATTTAAGGGAATTTTGATGTATTATATATTATGAATAAAAATGCAACTTTCTGAATATTTTAAGTGAGGTACAATAATGACTAGAAAAGAAGCAAGAAATCAGGCATTTATGCTGATTTTTGAGAAGAGCATTAACGGATATGAGGTTGAAGATATACTTGAATCTGCTAAAGAATGTCGTGATTTTTTAGAGGATGAGGATGGATATACTGTAAAAGTATTCACCGAAACCTTTAATTATATTGAGGAAATTGACGGTATTATTTCGGAAAATCTTTCCTCAGGTTGGACTATTTCCCGTATTTCCAAAGTAGCTTTAGCGGTTCTTCGTCTTGCTATTTATGAAATTAAATTTATGGATGAAATACCTGAGGCTGTTTCTATTGACGAAGCAGTTGAACTTTGCAAAACCTATACCTCTGCAGACGATGCATCGTTTGTAAACGGTATATTAGGCACAATTGTCCGTAAAGAGAAATGAGCGTTTATTTAGGTATTGATACAAGCAATTATACTACCTCTGCGGCAGAGTTTAACAGTGAGACTCGTGAGTTTGTAAATTCTCGACGACTGTTACCGGTCAAAGAGGGTAGTATAGGTTTAAGGCAGAGTGATGCATTATTTCTGCATACAAAAGCGTTACCTGAAATTTTAGTCGGTGCTTGTAAATTGGGTGAAATCTCTGCTGTTGGTGTTTCTGACCGACCGCGGAGTTTAGATGACAGTTATATGCCTTGCTTTTTGGCAGGTGTTTCAGTGGCGTCTGCAGTATCCAGTGCTTTGGGTGTTAATCTCTATAAATTTTCACATCAGGCAGGGCATATTGCCGCGGCATTGTATTCTGCCGAAAAGTTAGATTTAATAGGAAAACCGTTTATTTCATTTCACGTTTCTGGCGGTACTACTGAAGCTTTGTATACCGAGTATGATAAAGACTCGTTCTTTAAGTGTAAAATCGTTGCTCAGTCGCTTGACCTTAAAATGGGGCAGGCAGTTGACCGTGTCGGTAACCTTTTAGGATTAAACTTTCCTGCAGGAAAAGAGCTTGATAGATTATCGCTTTTAGGTGAATATAAAGATAAAATCAAGGTTTCAATGAAGGGTGCAGACTGCAGTATATCGGGCTTGGAAAATAAGGCAAAACAACTGCTTGAAAATGGGTATTCCAAAGAAGATATTGCTTGTTTCACAATTAAATATCTGTCAGAAACGGTTGACTGTATGACAGAGGAATTAATAAAACAATTTGGGAGTATACCCTTTGTTTTTGCAGGCGGAGTAATGTCAAATACTTATATTAGACAGCATATAACCGAAAAATACGGTGCATATTTTGCAAGTCCTGAATTATCGAGTGACAATGCTGTGGGAATTGCAGTTATGACTTCAATTTTAGCAGAAAAATAGGAGAAAATTATGAGCGGAAATGTAATTACCGTTTCACAATTGAATAGGTATGTAAAGTCCGTTCTTGACTCTGATGTTAATTTAAAGTCAATTTTTCTTGTTGGTGAAATTTCTAATTTTAAGGTTAATTCATTCAGCGGTCACGCGTATTTTACTTTAAAAGACGAAAATTCGTCGATTAAGGCGGTTATGTTTAAATCAAGTTCTGTAAGATTAAAATTCATACCCACTGATGGTATGAAGGTTATCTGCAGAGGTGATGTTAACCTTTATGAGCGTGACGGTGCATATCAGTTTTATGTGGGTGATATGCAGCCTGACGGTGCAGGCAGTATTGCTATTGCATTTGAACAGTTAAAAGATAAATTAAGTAAAGAGGGGTTGTTTGACCCTGCAAAAAAACGCAAGTTACCGCAATTTCCTAAGAAAATAGCCGTTATAACATCGGCAACCGGTGCCGCAGTTCAGGATATGATAAACGTTTTAGGTCGCAGATGGCCCGTAGCTTCACTTTTAATGTGTCCGGTTAAGGTGCAGGGCGAGGGCTCGGCTGAACAAATGATTGAGGCATTAAAAAGGGCAAATAACACTGACTGTGATGTGATAATAATCGGTCGTGGTGGCGGTTCTGTTGAGGATTTATGGTGCTTTAATGATGAAAATTTAGCACGTGCAGTGTCAAATTCAAATATTCCCGTTATATCAGCAGTTGGGCACGAAACCGATTTTACAATTTGCGATTTTGCTGCCGATTTGCGTGCACCGACACCGTCTGCAGCCGCAGAATTAGCGGTACCCGATATAACAGAGGTTATGGCGTATATTTTAGGTTTAAATGTTCGGCTAAGCTCATTTGTCAACAATCATCTTAACAGTTTAGAGCAAAAATATAAGTCGCTTGTTAACCGTCCTGTGTTGGCTAACCCATATAATACGGTCGACTCTTTGAGTTTGAGGCTTGATAATTTAAAATCACGACTCGATGCTGTATTTAATAAAAATACATCAGAAGTAGACAATAAAATCACCGAGCTTACGGCAAAACTTGATGCTTTAAATCCTGCAAAAATATTACTTCGCGGTTATTCAATTACAGAAATTAATGGTAAAACTGTTAATTCGGTTGAAAATTTACTGGTCGGTGATAATTTCAAATTGACCTTGTCGGACGGCACTGCCGATTGTACTGTTAATACTATTAATAAGGAGAAAAAACAATGAGCGAATCATTTGAAAATAATCTTAAAAATTTAGAAAAAATAGTTGAAAAGTTGGAGTCGGGTGAGTGTGGACTTGATGAGTCCATTAAGCTTTATACCGACGGTGTTAAGCTCTCGGCTGAGTGTAAACAACAACTTGAAAATGCTCGTCAAAAAATTGAACAGTTAGTGTAAAACAACAATTATAACATTTACCTTAAATTTGAAAGTTGAGATATTATGTTTGACAGTTACGAAGTTCTAATTGAGAATAAATTAAGCGAAATTTTAATAGAAAATGGCACTGAATATGATGAGCTTTTAAAAGCAATGTCCTACAGTGCTTCGGCAGGCGGAAAACGTATTAGACCCAAACTTTTGATGGAGTTTATGCGAGTTGCAGGCGGTAACCCCGAAGATGCATTAAATTTCGCAGTTGCTCTTGAAATGATACATACTTATTCGCTCATACATGATGATTTACCTTGTATGGATGATGATGATATGCGTCGTGGTAAACCGTCCTGCCATAAAGCGTTTGGTGAATCGACTGCCTTGCTTGCAGGTGATGCATTGCTAACCGAAAGCTTCGGTCTTGCCGCTAAAACCGAAAATATTCCTGCTGACCGTATTGTAAAGGCGTTGGCAAAGTTGTCCGAATGTGCCGGTGTTAACGGTATGATTGGCGGTCAGGTTATTGACTTAAAGTATGAAAACTTGAAAGCTCCGTTAGAGGTCGTTTTAGAGCTTTACCGTTTGAAAACGGGTGCATTGCTTAAGGCTGCAGCGACAATTGGTTGTATTTTAGCCGGTGCTGATGAGGGTAAAACTGAAAAAGCATCAAAAATTGCCGAAAAATTAGGTTTGGCTTTCCAAATAAGAGACGATATTCTCGATATAATAGGTGATGAAAAGACCTTGGGAAAACCTATTGGAAGTGACAGTGAGCAAAATAAATCGACTTATGTGTCATTAGTAGGTATAGAAAAAGCACAAGACGATGTTAAAAAACTTACTGAAGAGGCAATTTCACTTTTGTCTGAATTTAATGACACTGATAATTTAAAGAAATTTGCCGAAAGTATGGTTACAAGATTAAATTAAAAGAACAAGGAAGTAAAAAATGGATTATCGTTTTCTCGGTCGAGTGAATTCACCCGAAGATGTAAGAAAACTTAATAATGATGAGCTTAATGTACTGTGTGACGAAATGCGTGACTGTATTATTAATACAGTTTCACAAAATGGGGGACATTTGGCGTCAAATTTGGGTGCGGTTGAGTTAACTGTCGCCTTGCATAAGTGTTTTAATTCACCTAATGATACTATTGTTTTTGACGTTGGTCATCAGTGCTATCCGCATAAACTGCTTACAGGAAGATTTAAGCAATTTTCCTCTTTACGTAAAGAAGACGGTATCTCCGGCTTTATGAAGCCTGAAGAAAGCATTCACGACAGTTTTATCACGGGACACAGTAGTACTTCGGTTGCATCAGCATACGGTTCATGCATTGCAAAGGCATTGAATAATGATAATGGTTACGCGATTGCCGTTTTGGGTGACGGTGCTTTAACCGGCGGTATGATTTACGAGGCGTTAAATAACGTCAGCAAAAAAAACAGTAAATTAATTGTTATTTTGAACGACAATAAAATGTCTATTTCAAAAAACAGAGGTGCTTTGGCTAAACATTTGAGTACAATCAGAACACATAAGGGTTATTTTAAGTTTAAGTACGGTGTTGAGCGGTTTTTAGTTAAAATTCCGTTTATTGGCAAATTTTTACGTTCATTTGTATTCCACTTTAAGTTAATGGTTAAAAACGCCCTTTATCATAGTAATATTTTTGAATCATTAGGCTTTTATTATATGGGTCCGGTTGACGGTCACGATATTGAAAAACTTTGTGAAACCTTTGAGATTTCAAAAGAGTTGAACCGTCCCGTCCTTATTCATACAAAAACTGTTAAGGGTAAGGGATATACTCCTGCTGAAACAAATCCGGGTGATTTTCACGGTGTTGGCGGTTTTGATGTGTCTACGGGTGAAATTGCAAAGTCAAAAGATAACTTTTCGCTTATATTTGGCGATAAGTTGTGTGAATTAGCCGAAAAAGATGATAAAATCTGTGCAATTACTGCAGCAATGACTACAGGTACAGGTTTAAAGAAGTTTTCAGAAACCTATAAAAATAGGTTCTTTGATGTAGGAATTGCTGAGGAACACGCGGTCACTTTCGCGTCATCTTTAGCAATATCAGGCTTGAAACCGGTATTTGCGGTTTATTCAACATTTTTACAGCGTGGGTTTGACCAAATTATTCACGATGCTGCAATTGCAGGTGTTCCGTTAACTTTAGCGGTTGACCGTGCCGGTTTCGTTGGTGATGACGGTGAAACACACCAGGGTTTATTTGATGTTGCATTCCTTTCTTCAATTCCCGATGTGAAGATTTACGCTCCCGCAACGTTCCAAGAATTACGTGAAATGTTACAAAAGCGACTCGAAAATCCCAAAGGTATTGCCGCTATCAGATATCCGCGTGGTGGAGAGCCCGAAATTGCCGAAACCGGTGAAGATTTTGGCGAATTCACAGTTTTCGGTAGCGGTGAAACAGCAATTGTTACCTACGGAACTTTAACTGCCGAAGCATTAAAAGCGAAACAAAATCTCAATTCCAATAATATTAATGTTGCAGTAGTTAAACTTAATGTTATTAATCCGCTGTCTGACGCGTTAATGGAAAAATTATTAAGTTTCAAAAACGTATTGTTTTTTGAAGAAGGTATTTTAAGCGGCGGTGTTGCGGAAAAGTGTGGCTTTAAATTGCTCCTGAACGGTTTTAGGGGCAAATATAAGACTCAGGCAGTCGAAGGCTTTGTAAAGCAGGCAATGGTTAATTCTCAACGCAAAAAATACGGTTTAGACTGTGATTCAATTGTTAAAACGATAAAAGAGGTATTATCACTTGAGTAACAAAAAAAGACTTGATGCTGCTGTTTTTGACCTTGTTGTTTGTGACAGCCGCGAAAAAGCAAAAACGCTTATTATGGCGGGCGTGGTTTATGTTAATAATCAAAAAGCCGATAAACCCGGCACTACTGTTAAAGATGATGATATTATAGAGGTAAGAAGTAATCCTTTAAAATACGTCAGCCGTGGCGGTTTGAAACTTGAAAAGGCAATGGAGACTTTTCCAATTACCTTAGAAGGCAAACTTTGTGCTGATATTGGTGCATCGACCGGCGGTTTTACTGATTGTATGTTGCAAAACGGCGCTAAAAAAGTTTATGCAATTGATGTTGGATACGGACAGTTGGCTTGGAAACTTCGTACTGACGAAAGAGTAGTAAATATGGAACGGACAAACTTCCGTTATGTAACTCATAATGAAATTCCCGAGGAATTGGATTTTTGTTCGGTTGACGTTTCTTTTATTTCTTTGTCGATTATCGTTCCTGTAATGAGAGAACTTATGAAATTAGGCGGTGAGGCCGTTTGCCTTATCAAACCGCAGTTTGAAGCAGGGAAGGACAAGGTTGGAAAAAAGGGTGTTGTGCGTGACAAGGCGGTACATATCGAAACAGTACAAAAAACACTTGATATGATTGTTTTAAATAAAATGACCGTTTTAGGTTTGACCTACTCACCCGTCAAAGGTCCTGAGGGCAATATTGAGTATTTAGTACATATCAAAAAAACCGATTCGGGTGAAAATATATGCGGTATTACTGCTGAAGAAGTTGTAAAAGCATCGCATGAAGAATTAGATAAATAAAAGGGGGAGTTATATTGAAAATCCTCATTGTTTATAATATTGAAAAACCGAAAAGCATTGAAATTGCCGAACGTGTTTCTAAAGTTTTAACCGAAAACGGTGCTGAAACTTTTATAACCGAGTTTTCCAGGGAAATTAAAAGTGAAAAACCTTATAATAATATGCTCGATAGTGTTGATGCAGTTATCGTTATCGGCGGTGACGGTACTATTTTAAGGGTTGCAAAATCTACTGCTGTACATAATTGCCCGATACTTGGTATCAACGCAGGTAGATTGGGTTATTTAGCATCGGTTGACAGTAGCAATCTTGATATTTTAAAGCGTATTATTACCGGTGACTATTCTGTTGAAACAAGAATGATGCTTAAAGCTGAAAAAATAATTGACGGTAAGGTAGTAGACAGTTGTAACTGCTTAAATGATGCTGTAATATCCAAGGATTCGCTTTCAAACGTTATTGATATAACATTGAAAATCGGCAATGAT
>JAZRQE010000038.1:0-1765 GCA_045649545.1 Acutalibacteraceae bacterium | reverse complement strand
GTTGTCTTCCTAAGACCGCTTGGCCTCCGACTTCCATAATTTATCGCCCCATATTTTACCCCATGTTTTTCAAATCGACTTTTCATCTCCTACAAAGCAAAAATAAGGCGAGGTATGACCCTCGCCTAAAATTCTTATTTATTCTTTTTGCCTCTGCGCTGGTAGTCAGCGTTTATATCCTTGCTCCAATCCGCGCTAAGCGGTGCACTTGCTCGGATGTTGCAGACCGCTTTTGCAACTGTTTCGTATAGAATATGAGTGCCCTCACCATCAGCATTGTAGTTAACAGCTCGGTCTTTATTGATACCATAACGAGCTGCCGTTTCAACTGCATCGATGTTAGCGCCAATGAAAAGAAATTCCCAACCGTATTTTTCTTTCTGTCGCTCAATCATCTTTTTGACCTGTTCGCTTGTGTAGCGGTGGCTTGCATTCTCTTGACCATCAGTTGTAATGACAAACATTGTGTGTTCCGGTACATCTTCAGGACGAGCATATTTATGAATGTTACCGATATGGTGAATTGCGCCACCAATAGCATCAATAAGTGCTGTGCAACCACGAACTGTGTAATCGTTATCGGTCATCTTTGGAATGTCTCCGAGCTTTACTCGATCGTGCAGAACTTCACTTTCATCATCAAAAAGCACAGTCGATACATAGCAACCACCGTCCTGCTTTTTCTGCTTTTCAATCATTGAGTTGAAACCACCGATTGTGTCGCTCTCAAGGCCTGCCATAGAACCGCTACGGTCCAAAATAAATACGAGTTCGGTGATGTTGTTCGGAACTATCAATCCTTTCGGCTGAATACCTCCGCAGGACTTGATTGTTTTTTCTTTGTTTTTCATAATAGAAAACCTCTCTTTCATTTCATGTCACTATTCTACACCAATAAAAGAGAGGTTAGGTCGCATGACAAGCGACAATTATACTTCTTTGCCGTTATAGTCAATTTCATAGTAATTATCTTGAAAATCATACAGTTTAATTGAGGTTTCCGACATTTCAAATGCAGTTTTACCTGTTATAGAAGTAAATATATCTCTTCCACTAAAAGACCATATTTTATTGAAATCACTATCATACCTTGCAATTTCAATTTCGCCGTGGACTATATAATCATCACCAAATTTATTTAGCGAGAAAACACTTCCGAACATATCTGTGGGTTTTGTGCTAATGATTGCCCCTTTAATGACATCTATCTGCAAAAACGTTTCGTCTTGAAGAATAGTAAGGATAGTCCCGTCTAAAACAGCAATATCACCCGTGGGTTCACCAATAAAGGATATTATTGCTATTTTTCTTCGTTCTTTAAACGAATTGACATCAATCTCAAGAACTTTTATATCGTCTTCTTTGTTGTATTTTTGAGGATTAAGCACAATATCATATTTTATATTTATAGAATCATTAAATGAGAAATGTTCATTTACAGAAACGGTTATCCCGCAAAATTCATTTTTTAATATCATAAAATTTCTTCCCATTCATTTTCCTTAAGCCCAACAAGCACAAAATCATCACCTATGAGCAACGGTCTTTTAACAAGCATACCGTCAGTTGCGAGGAGTTTTAGCATCTCATCCTCGCTCATTTCTGGTAGTTTGTTTTTAAGGTCTAACGATTTATAAAGCAGACCGCTTGTGTTAAAGAACTTCTTTATTGGCAATCCGCTTTTGTTATACCACTCGGTTAGTTCTTCAAGTGTAGGATTGTTTAGTTTAATATCTCTTAACTCATATTTAATTTTGTTATCATC
>JAZRQE010000037.1:0-2322 GCA_045649545.1 Acutalibacteraceae bacterium | reverse complement strand
TTTAATCGCAAATAATACTATCACAATTTGAAAATTTTATGAAACCAAAGCCTCCCTCGCCTAGAGGGAGGGGGACCGCGATAGCGGTGGAGGGATATATCCCCCAGCCACCTAACGGTGACAGCCCCTTTAGGCAAGGGGCCTTTGATTTCTGCAAAAGTAATAAGGAGAGATTTATATATGAAAGCAACTGGAATAGTTCGTAGAATTGACGACCTTGGTCGTGTGGTTATACCGAAAGAGATTAGGAGAGTCCTCCGCATAAGGGATGGAGACCCGCTTGAAATTTATACTGCCGGTGACGGAGAGGTTATCTTCAAAAAATATTCACCGATAGGGGAACTTTCGCCCATTGCGGTGCAGTATGCCGAGGCTATGATTAAGCACACCTCTTTGCCGGTTATTATCTGTGACCGCGACCATTGTATTGCCGCTGCAGGCATTACTCGACGCGAGGTTTTGGAACGCCGTGTTTCAACTGCTGTTGAGGAACTGATGGAATCGCGTGCATCGTTTATCTACGGTTCAACACAAGGCGAGGCACCCGAAGCGTTGGAAGGGTTTGACCGCAAAGCATATATCGCCATTCCGATTTTAAGTGCCGGTGACATTACCGGCGTTGTTATGATGCTCAACTCTGATGACGGGGCTAACCCTACCGACACCGACGTTTCTTTAGCCAAGGTTGCCGCATCGTTTTTAGGAAAGCAGATGGAGGAATAACTCTATGAACATTGTATCAAAGCAGGAGTATTCCAAAATGGTTTCGGCGGCATCCAAGCCGTCGCCGATTGTCAAGGATACCGTGCTTGCTTTTTTGGTTGGCGGAGGAATTTGTGTTTTGGGTCAAATACTGTTAATCGGTTACGAAATGTCCTCGCTTGAACTGAAAAGTGCAAAAAATATGGCATCTGTCACATTGATTTTTCTTGCGGCAGTTTTGACCGGTTTCGGTGTTTTTGACAAAATTGCAAAATATGCGGGAGCAGGCACTTTAGTGCCGATAACCGGCTTTGCTAATTCTATTGTTTCCCCCGCAATCGAGTATAAAACCGAGGGGCAGATTTTGGGACTTGGTGCTAAAATGTTTACCATTGCAGGGCCCGTTTTGGTTTACGGCATTTCCGCAAGTGCTATTTACGGGGTTATTTATTGGATAACGACCTTATTTTAACGGGCGACCGCAGGTCGCCCCTACGAAATTCATTGTAAATTTCTTAACACATTGTAGGGGCGTTCTGTGAACGCCTGCAAAAAAGGCTTGACCAAATCGGTCAAGCCTTTTTAACTAAAAATTATTTAAGGACATCGTATTTTATTATCCATTTGCTGAATTGTTTATTTGTAATACTGTGGTTTTTATTTGCCGTATATGTTTTTGGACCACTCTCGCCATTACCGGTGGGAATATAAGTAAGGCTTCCATCATCGTGCAAATAAAAACTGTAAGATTTTCCATTTACTGTTAAAGTGAATGCATTAGTCGGGAAAATGTAAAGTTCATGAAGTCGGTCAGACGGAAAATCTGATTGATATTTATAATATTTAAAAATATCAAAATCTTCTTTTTCGGTAATTTCAATTTTACCTTCGTGATAGTATTGATAGTCTTCATGAATAAATTCTATTTTTGTAACGTCTTGAGTGGTTTTGGCACCGCAAAAATACAGTAATGAATCTTCTGTTAGTTGTTCGTTTTGAGAGCAAGCACAAAGACTCAAACTGAAAATAAAAACCAATAAAATTGTTGTGATTTTCTTCATACAAAAACACCTCACTTTATTTAATTGTATCACATCGCCATTTTAATGTAAATATAAATATAAATATTTTTGCAAATCGATGTGTCCTACATTGACAGTAGTAGGGGGGCAGATTTTGGGACTTGGTGCTAAAATGTTTACCATTGCAGGGCCCGTTTTGGTTTACGGCATTTCCGCAAGTGCTATTTACGGGGCAATTTATTGGATAACGACCTTATTTTAACGGGCGACCGCAGGTCGCCCCTACGAAATTCATTGTAAATTTCTTAACACATTGTAGGGGCGTTCTGTGAACGCCTGCAAAAAAGGCTTGACCAAATCGGTCAAGCCTTTTCAATCATTCGAAGTAAAACAGTTCTTCAAATTTTTTATCTAATGCGATGCACAGGACCAATGCCAGTTTTGCGGTAGGGTTAAATTGTCCGGTTTCAATAGAACTGATCGTATTTCTCGAAACGCCCACCATTTCTGCAAGCTGTGCTTGTGAAAATCCTGCTTTTGTTCTGTATTCCTTTAAATTATTTTTTAGTACTAATGTATCCTCTTTCATTGCTGTAAC
>JAZRQE010000036.1:0-4601 GCA_045649545.1 Acutalibacteraceae bacterium | reverse complement strand
AAGGCGAGTCATCGTAGTTTTCTTTTCGGAGGATGAGCCTAAGCGAATCATCAAGTCGCCGTTTTCCATGACCGTACAGGAAGATCCAAAATCAGTTTTGATTGCATCAGGCGTTTCTGTTTTTACAACCAAGCGGTCACGTGGATAGTCACGCTTGATGTCGTGCAAATCACCGTGCAGAGCAACAACGCCGTTATTGAGGATAGCAATGCTATCACAGAATTCTTCTATGTAACTCATCTGATGGCTGGAGAACAGAACGATTTTACCCTTTGCAATCTGTTCCTTAACCACATCTTTGAGTAGCATTGCGTTTACAGGGTCCAGACCCGAAAAAGGCTCATCAAGAATAACAATATCGGGATCGTGAGCAAGAGCTGTAATAAGCTGAATCTTCTGCTGATTACCTTTTGAAAGGGTTTCGAGTTTTTTGTTGCGATACTCAGTCATACCGAGTCTTTTGAGCCAATAGTCAATGGACTGTATGGCTGCTTTACGATTCATGCCTTTCAACTCTGCAAAATAGGTAAGCTGGTCAATAATAATCTTTTTGGGATAAAGACCTCTTTCTTCGGGAAGATAACCAATACCAATTTTGTTGTAATTGATGGGCTGACCGTCGATGAGTACCTCGCCGCTGTTTGCAGGAAAAACATCCATTAAGATACGGATAGACGTTGTTTTGCCGGCACCGTTTCTGCCGAGCAGACCAAAGGCTTTTCCGCCCTCAGCCTTAAAGAACACTCCGGTAAGAACCTTTTTCTCACCAAAAGATTTTTCTATATTTTTAAGTTCTAAAATCATTTTTTATCACTCCTGTATGGATATTTTGCTTTCCGCAATCCTCATCAAATCCCTTTCGGAATCAATGTCGTGCGGATGAGGATACGATTTTGCGATTTTTTTAAATTCGTTCTTTATTTTTTCTGCTTTTTCGCTATCATTATCAAGAAGCAAAGCGAACGCATATTCGGTTCGAAGAACAGACGGAAAACGTTTCATCGATTTCATAAACTGCTTTTGCTCTTTTGTAAGCATATTTTCAACAACTTCGCGGCGATTTTCACCGATAAGTTCAATAAATATTCTGTCGCAAATCAAAAGATTTCGATGAAGTCCGACTATACCGCTTTCGATTCCAAGCAGATGTTCCATAAGTGCATCGGCTTCGAAGAAATTTTCGGCATCCATCAATCTGTTACATGCAAACACGCCGCGTGCAGCAACCATACTGTTTTTCATCGCCTCATCAGACGGAAACACAAACCACTCAGACGGCATATCTTTAAGACGGACACCTTTTGAATTTTGCTCGATAACTTTAAGCTGAACCCAAAATGCTTCGAGCGCTTCGGGATTTTTCGATAAAGCAACCGCATTGTAGCCGTCGTTATCAATCGTACCCATACGCATCGGTACACCGTTTATTACAGCCGTCATAAAACCCACAATGGCAAAGATAAACAAAAGAGGAGAAACAAGCGACATTTGAGGGCAAAGCAAATAACCGACTAAAAACAATGCGCCAACGATAATATTCATAAATGAACCGCCGAGATTGAATAACACAACCGGCATCTTACCGTCTTTAATATCGGGAGGAGCCATAAGACATTGACCGCCCGTACCTGCAATACTGATTCGCTTTAATTTGAGTTTACCGTTTTTTGTAAGCCACATAAAAGAAAATACTCTAAAAGAAACGAATTTATATCCGGTCATCAACCCGAACACAAGGTGCCCTGCTTCGTGAATTATAATATGAAAAAACAAAGCCGCATATAAGCCGAGTAACAATACTGCAAATGAAAGGAAAATCGGTTTATCCGCATTGTATTTATCGGTATACATCATCAAGACATAACCACAAACACCGCCTATCAGCATTCCAAATGCCGCTCCTATATACTGTTGCCAGACAATTTTTTTCTTTTTCTTTGTTTGGTTCATTTTACTTATCCTTTCTTACGGTAGCCAAAACAGTATGTCTTATACGCACATTTAAGCCAATAACAAAAAGTGCGCAGCTAAAGCCACGCACCGAAAAACGTAGCCTGATCTGTTGCGACACAGTTCACCCCAAACAGGAAATGATATCAAGGCATACATTTTTACCAATAGTATGCCTGTTCAGAGTAATATTAAACTGTGTCGCATCTGATATTATATCACAATTTCATTCGAAAGAAAAGTGGTTTTGAATAAATATTTTTTGCCTAAAAAAACACTGATGATACCAACCAAGGGCGACAGCAGTGCTTAAAAACCAGTAAAATATAATCGTAGGTTTTGCCGTGTTTTTTATTTTAGAATATTGTAATAATTTAAAGTGTATGATAAAATAAACGGGAGGTGAGCGTATGAAAAAGATTCTGATTGTTCATACAGGCGGTACAATAGGCTGTTTTGCTAAAGAAACTGCCCGTGAAATGAACCGCGAAAGTGCAACCGAAATGCGACAGTTGTTGGTTGAAAACTTCAAAAACTCAGCTTCTTCTTATGCTGAACACCATCAATTACTTACTCCCTCAAACTTTTCTTGGGAAAACACCACTTTAAGTGAAAGTATGACCCTTGAAAACTTAAATGCGGTGATAAAATATATAAGAAGTGTGCCGCTTGACGCTTTCGACGGCATTATCGTATTGCACGGCACCGATACATTGGCATTTTCAGCCGCAATGCTATCGGTTGCTTTAAGCGACACTAAAATCCCGATTATCATGGTTTCGGGTAATCGCCCGCCGTCCGACCCGTTATCCAACGCGAACGACAATTTCACCGCCGCCGCCCAACTAATTTGGTCCAAACTCGCACCAAATGTATACGTCACCTACCGTAACGCCGACTCTATAGTAAGGCTATATTTAGCCTCTGCAATTATGCAAAGCGAAAACTACACCGATGACTTCCGTTCGGCATCAGCCGATAAGGTTTTCGATTTAAAAGCCACACCTATTGATGAAACGCTCACAAAATGCCAAAAATTTTCAAGCAATCGTAAATCTTTCCCGATTGTAAATATTGACAGCATAACAAAATTTTCGGAACAGGTTTTATTAATTAAACCTTACACCGGTTTAAGATACACCGTATACAAAGACTGCTTTAACGATGAAAATCCTGATTCTTTCAAGGCGGTTGTCCACGGAACATACCACTCCGGCACAGTTTCTTGGCCGGGCTTGGTTTTGAGTGAAGAAGCTCGCCGTCAACGTGCATTAAACAACATCACTGAAGCCGAACGCTTGGAAGCTGCCGCAAAACAGCAGGCTAATTCCCCTCAATCCTTCAAATATTTAGCCAATATCTGCGAAGACCACAGCATACCGCTGTTTATTGCACCAAGCCACCTCGGCAGTGACCAATACGAAACTATGAACGTTGTATCGGCTAACACTAAAGCCCAACTTTTGAATATGACAACCGAAATGGCGTTAGCCAAGTTAACAGTCGCACTGTCCTGCAATTTGACTGAAACCGAAATTTCGGAATATATGAATTTTGAGATAAATAACGAGTTCAATTAATGTATTTAACTGCTAAAAGGACTATTATAAAAAATAAATCTTTACAGAATACACAAATTGTGGTAGAATAATTTAGCATTAAAATTCCAAAGGAGGAAACTCACATGGCAGATAATTTTCTCACTTACAAGGGCCGCCCGATGGTAAGAAGCAAGGATACCATTTACTACGGCAACCCCGCTGATAAGTATATTGTTATGATTAAAATTAACTCGACTAAAGAGGTTGGAGGAGTAGAGATTGCCGACAAGGTTACCGTTCAGATGATTTCGTCCGACCAAGATGTGCCTGCTAAAGACAGAATTATTAAAAAAAGCGAAAAGGCAGGTCTTTACGCCGCACTTGATATCGGTGCAATCTGGCTTGACAGAGCATTGAAAAGCGAGTAATCTTTAACTTATTAAAAGCGAGGCAACCAAAGAGTTGCCTCGCTTTTTTAACTTTAATTTAACAACGCCTGAATGTCATCAATAATGTTTGACATTGCTTTGGTTGCTTTTCCGGTGTTGCGTTTGAATTTACGGTTGTGGTCGGCGGCATATTTTATAGCACCTGCCATTGCCATTCCGGCAACAATTCCTGCTCCCATTCCTTTTGCGAAATTCATTGCATTTTTCATCTTTTTCACCCCTTTTTTATAACTTTACAATATTATTATTGCCTAAAATAAAGCCAACCATAATGTTAGATTAAGGTATTAAATTTAATAAAAAGTATAAAATGATTTTTAAATTTTAAATATTTTATAATGAAAATAAAATTTAAAGGCTTGACTGATTGGTCAAGCCTTGTTCATTTAGCCTCCCTTACCTTAAAGGGAGGTGGCACGGCAACGCCGTGACGGAGGGATTGCAAAGCGCCCCTTGCCTAAAGGGGAGAGGGCCGCGCGTTAGCGTGGCGAGGGGATTTTGATGACGGACAGTCGAGGACGCGAAGTCCCTACAAAATGGTCAAATGACATAATGTAAGGCAGGGGTAAAAAGCTAATCTTTATTTTCTGTTTTTTTATAAACGTGGTTTTCAACATATATCATCATTTGGTTATAAAAAACAGCATAAAATAAAGTTGTC
>JAZRQE010000035.1:0-28315 GCA_045649545.1 Acutalibacteraceae bacterium | reverse complement strand
CCTGTTTATTACTTTGAGTAGTTCTCAAAAAAATTTAAGGGTCCTATTTTTCAATAGTTATCGTTGTTTAATTTTCAAGGTCCGCTACACTCCTTAAGGCTTCCCCTCACGCGAGTGCCTGACTATATTACCACACCACTTCCGGTTTGTCAACAGTTTTTTTCACGTTTTTTCAACTTTTTTATAAATTTTTTTATATGTTAAAATAACTATACCTTATACACTTAGTTTTCGACCTTAAAATTACTTGTTTTTACCTCTTTTAAAGTATTGCAATTTGCAAAAATGTTTGCTATTATATATTGTAATATAGACATTGGAGAGTTGATTATGCCTATTAAGATACCCGACTCATTACCAGCAGCAAGAACTTTGGAGTCTGAAAATGTATTTATCATGACGGAACACCGTGCTTTGCATCAGGATATCCGTCCTTTGAAGATTGCAATAGTTAACATTATGCCGACCAAAATCGATACCGAAACTCAGCTTTTGCGTCTTTTAGGTAACACTCCGTTACAGGTTGAGATTGAACTGATTCAAATGGCAAGCCACGTTTCCAAAAACACTTCGGCTGAACATTTACTTAAGTTCTACAAAACCTTTGACGACATTAAGAATGAACGTTTTGACGGACTTATTATCACCGGTGCTCCGGTTGAAAAAATGCCGTTCGAGGAGGTTACCTATTGGAACGAACTTTGTTCTATTATGGATTGGGCCAAAACCAACGTTTACTCTACGTTATATATATGTTGGGGTGCACAAGCCGGAATGTATTACAAGTTTGGTATTGACAAACGTTTGTTACCTAAAAAGTTAAGCGGCATTTACCACCACTATCCTTTAGATAAGCGTCATCCGTTGACCCGTGGTTTTGATGACCGTTTCTCGGCACCTCATTCACGCTATACCGAAACTCCGATTGAAGAAATCAGAAAACATCCCGATTTAATGATTTTGGCTGAATCCGAAAAAGCAGGTGCTTATATTGTCACCGACCGAGACTGCCGTAACATTTTCATCACCGGTCATGCAGAGTACAGCCGTTCAACACTTGCCAACGAGTACAACCGTGATGTGTTAAAAGGAATCGACCCCGATGTGCCGGTCAATTACTTCCCCGATGACGACCCAACCCAAAAGCCGATTTTTACTTGGAAGTCACATTCAGCTATGTTGTATGCAAACTGGCTGAATCACATTGTTTATTTACATACCCCGTATGATTTGTCGGAGTTATAATTGAAACTAAAAAAACGCTTTCCCAATTTGGGAAAGCGTTTTTTTGTTTAACTTTTACTTTTTCTTTTTTGAAAATTTAGGTTCAGGGATATATTTCCAAACTATGAAATGATAACTGTCTAAAACTCGGAAAAACTGTGCCAAACGTTCATATAAAGGCTCAGCTTTTTCCCCGAAATGTTCCTTGACCTTAACACCGATTGCGGTAATATCTGTTTCACCGTCAATCAACTGCCAAATAAAACTACCGTTTTCGTCTAAATGAACGAAACTCACTTTAGGGCGTTTGAATAACTTTTGAGCAATTCTATTTGCCCAACCGACATTATCAACCTCTAACGTCACCCTGCCGTTATCCGCGGTTTTCGACCTGATATCAGGATGATGTGCGGGCTTACGGTCAAGGTAATTTGTGGAAATTATGATTTTCTTTTTCTTCATAATTACTTATCGGACTTTTTCTGTTTTTTGAAAACAGTGAAAGCCAAAAGGCTTAAAATTACTAAGCCGAATACCAAAAGGCTACCCATGTTTGATGCCCAAGTGGGAAGGTTTAACTTACCGGACAAATCAATCCTATCGCCTATTCCAAGCACTGCAAGAACAGCAAGCAACAATCCTACAATACCCTCACCGGCAATCATACCAGAGCTGAAGAGAATACCGTCGTTAATAATACCTTTCTTGCGGTCACTATCTTTCATTTTATCGAATGCCAAACGGATAAGTCCGCCAACCATAATGCAAGCATTGAGCTGTACAGGCAAATAAATGCCAATTGCAACCGGTAAAACCGGTAATCCCAAAATCTCAACGATAACAGCAATAAACACACCTATAAGAATAAGACCCCACGGCAAGTTACCGCCCATAATACCCTCAATAACCATTTTCATTAAGGTTGCCTGAGGAGCGGCAAGTTCTTCAGTACCAAACTCCCAAGCGGAATCTAAAAGGTAGAGTGTAGCACCGATTGCAAAAGCTGCGGCAACTACGCCGATAACCTCACCAATCTGCTGCTTTTTAGGTGTTGCGCCAAGTAAGAAACCGGTTTTAAGGTCTTGCGAAGTATCGCCGGCAATTGCGGCAACAATACAAATAATTGAGCCGATAGCAATAGCTGCCTGCATACCGTGTGCACCGACATCACCGGTTACCTTTAAAATAAGTGTAGCAATAAGCAATGTGGCAATAGCCATGCCTGAAACGGGGTTGTTACTGCTTCCTACCAAGCCAACCATACGTGATGAAACAGTTGCAAAGAAGAAACCGAAAATAACAACAATAAATGCACCGATTAAGGAAACCGGAATGGCAGGAACGAGCCATACCAAGAGCGTTAAGACCAAAATCGCAATCAAAACGATTTTAACATTTATATCCTGCTCGGTACGGAGTGTACCCTTACCTGCGGCAGAAAAGCCCTTTAATGCACCGACGAAAGTACGTGCAATAAGCGGTAAAGATTTCACAAGACTGATAATACCGCCTGCAGCCAAAGCACCTGCACCAATGTAACGAATATAAGTACCCCAAACATCACCTGCACCGCCAGCATTAAACAGCTCAGCTACAGTTTTGCCTCCGGCCAAAGCTGAGGTATAATCACCTGCAAAAAGCACCATTATAGGAATAAGCACAACCCAGCTCAAAAGACCGCCGGCAAACATATAAGAAGAAATACGCGGTCCGCAGATATAACCAACACTCATAACAGCGGGATAAATCTGAGTACCTACGCAACCGGGGTAAAGACGGGGTCCCTGATAAGAAACCTCACCGGGAACAATTTTCAGTCCGTCAATGATAAACTTGAAAATAGCCGCAAAGCCCATACCTGCAAAAACTGTAGATGCTTTAGAGCCACCCTCTTCACCGGCGAGCATAACCTCGGCACAAGCTTGTCCTTCCGGATAAGGCAACACGCCATGTTCACGAACGATAAGGGCATTTCTTAAAGGAATCATAAAGAATACGCCTAATAAACCGCCGAGTAAGGCAATAATGGTTATTTCAACCAGGCCCGGTTTTTCCATAACGTCGTCCTTTGCCCAAAGGAACAAAGCGGGTAAGGTGAAAATAGCACCGGCAGCCAAAGATTCACCGGCTGAGCCGATGGTCTGCACCATATTGCTTTCCAAAATTGAATTCTTACGCATAATTACGCGGATAACACCCATTGCGATAACTGCAGCAGGAATTGACGCCGAAACGGTCATACCTACGCGAAGTCCCAAATAAGCGTTTGCCGCACCGAATATTACCGACAAAAGTATACCCATAATGATTGACGTCACTGTCAATTCGGGAGTAACCTTGTCAGCCGCAATATACGGCTTAAAGTTGTTTTGCTTTTCCATAAAATAACTCCTAATGTTTTTTCGGGGTGGGCATTGTACAACACCTCACTCTTATCCAATTATGAAGTATATCATAAAAGTATTTTGTAGTCAAGGAAATAAATATCAAAAAACTCCGTATCACAAAAGTGACACGGAGTTTAAAATTTTTAACTATTAGTATGCTACACCTTGAGCAACCATAGCTTCGGCAACCTTTTCAAAGCCGGCAATGTTAGCACCGACAACAAGGTCGTCACCCATACCGTACTTATTAGCAGCCTTAATAGAGCTTTCAAAGATATTGCTCATAATGGTGTGAAGTTTTGCGTCAACCTCTTCGCTTGACCAAGAGTAACGCATAGAGTTCTGGCTCATTTCCAAACCTGAAACTGCAACGCCGCCTGCATTAACTGCTTTAGACGGAGCAACGATAACGCCGTTCTCTTTAAGATATGCAACAGCCTCGTTAGTTGTAGGCATATTGGAAACCTCAACATAATACTTTACGCCGTTAGCAACGATTCTTTTAGCCTCTTCCATGCCAACTTCGTTCTGGGTAGCACAAGGCATAACAACGTCAACCTTTACGCCCCAAGGCTTCTCGCCTTTGAAGAACTGAACACCGAATTTATCGGCATAATCCTCAACTCTGTTACGGCAGGATGCACGCATCTCAAGCATGAAATTAATCTTCTCTTCGGTGTTAACGCCATCCGGGTCATAAACATAACCGTCAGGACCGGAAATTGTAACAACCTTACCGCCAAGTTCGGTAATCTTCTTAACGGTACCCCAAGCAACGTTACCGAAACCGGAAACTGCGAAAGTCTTACCCTTAATGTCATCCTTGAAATACTTGAGCATTTCAACTGCATAGTAAACAGCACCGAAACCGGTAGCTTCAGGACGGATTAAAGAACCGCCGTAGGTAATGCCTTTACCGGTAAGAACGCCGGTAAACTCATTCTGAAGTCTCTTATACTGACCGTAGAGGTAACCTACCTCACGTGCACCAACACCGATGTCACCTGCGGGAACGTCGGTATTAGGACCAATGTGCTTTGCAAGCTCGGTCATAAAGCTCTGGCAGAAACGCATAACCTCACCGTCAGACTTGCCCTGAGGGTCAAAGTCTGAACCGCCCTTACCGCCGCCCATAGGCAATGTGGTAAGAGAGTTCTTAAAGGTCTGCTCAAAGCCCAAGAACTTAATAATACTCTCGTTAACTGAAGGATGGAAACGAAGACCGCCCTTGTAAGGACCGATAGCCGAGTTAAACTGTACTCTGAAACCGCGGTTTACCTGAACCTGACCGTTATCGTCAACCCAGGATACACGGAACTTAATAACTCTTTCAGGCTCTACCATTCTCTCGATAATGCCCAACTTCTGATATTCGGGATGTGCCTCTACAACCGGCTCGATAGACTCCAAAACCTCTTTAACTGTCTGATGAAATTCAACCTCACCGGGGTTACGCTTTTCTACATCAGCGTAAACCTTATTAAGATATTCGCTTTTAAACATTATGTATTCCTCCTAATGTTCTGAAAAAATTACTAAAATATTATAATTCTTTTTTTTACCTCTGTCAACAAAAAGTGGTAATTTAAAGTCGTTTTCTAACAAATTTAAGTATTTAAAACAAATTTATAAGCGGCGGTGTCGAATTTTAGCACTTTACCACCCTAAAACTTAATTTTATTAAGTTTGATTTCAACAACCGCCACTTTATTATACTTAAAATTATCTTTGTTAAGATTTTAACGCTTTTTGTTAAAAAAGTTAATCTAGTTCTTTCATGCCCGTGTATAGTTCATAATATCTGCCTTTAAGTTTCAGCAAATCATCGTGAGTACCACGCTCGATTATCTCACCCTTCTCCAAAACCATAATGGCATGAGCGTTGCGAACGGTGGAAAGACGGTGGGCTATAACAAAGGTTGTGCGGTCCTTCATCAGTCTATCCATACCGTGTTCTATATGACGCTCTGTACGGGTATCAACTGAACTTGTTGCCTCATCAAGCACCAAAATGGGTGCTTTCGACAATGCGGCACGGGCGATATTTAATAACTGTCGCTGACCTTGAGAAAGATTAGCACCGTCACCCTCAATCATAGTGTTATAGCCATCAGCCAAACGCATAATAAAGCTATGGGCACTTGCCGTTTTGGCTGCGGCGACAACCTCATCATCGGTAGCATCTAATCTACCGTAGCGGATGTTTTCCATAACCGTACCGGTAAATAAGTGGGTATCCTGCAAAACCATTGCTATATTTTTACGCAAACCGTCACGGCTATATTCCTTAATATCTACACCGTCAATAGTAATTGAACCCTCGTCAACATCATAAAAGCGGTTAAGCAGATTGGTAACGGTTGTCTTACCTGCACCCGTCGAGCCGACAAATGCAATCTTCTGTCCCGGCTTTGCGTAAAGTGAGATATTGCGGAGTATAACCTTATCGGGATTGTAGCCGAAGGTAACATTATGAAGTTCAACAAAACCTTTCATTCCCTCGCCTGATTTTGCGTTTTCTATATCGGGTGTTTCAGGGTCTAAATCAATAATACCGAAAACACGCTCTGCACCGGCTAAAGCAGCAAACACTGTACTAATTTGCATTGACAACTGATTTATAGGCATTGAAAACTGTCTTGAATAGTTGGCAAATACCGTAAGGTCACCGGGACCAAATCCGGTAGTACACATTAACACACCGCCTATTCCGACCGTAACAGCATAACTTATCATACTGATGTTATGCATTATGGGTCCCATAACCCCGCCAAAAAACTGGGCTTTAAACTGTTTGTCACGCATATCGTCGTTAAGCAACAGGAACTCGTTAACACAGGTGTCCTCGTGATTAAAAACCTTGACAACCTTTTGTCCCGTAACGGTTTCCTCAATATAACCGTTAACCGCACCCAAAGCCGCTTGCTGACCTGAATAATATTTTCTTGATTTGCCACCGATTACCGAAACCGTTTTCATTAAAACTGGTACAAAAACAATGGTAATAAGGGTCAGCCATATATTAGTTGTAATCATAAACACAACCGTACCGATTAAACTTACAACACCCGACACCACCGAGGTTAATGAGTTATTAAGCATAACGTCGATATTGTCGACATCGTTGGTAAAACGGCTCATTGTTTCACCGGTCGGAGTAGAATCAAAATATCTTGTCGGCAAGCGTAAAAGTTTTTCAAACAATTCATTGCGGAGTCGCTCGGTTGCATTTTGCGAAACACCGAGCATTATTCTTGCCTGCAAATAGGTTGCAATAATTCCGACTGCGTATACAATGAGCATAATCAAAACCGCGGCAAGAACATATACCATAACCTCTGCGAAATCACCAAACGAGATTATCTTTTGCAAAATCGGAAGTTCACTGACGGCGGTAATTACTCTGTCAGCAATTTTACCTACCGCAGTAAAAGTAATATTTGCGTTCGGTGCAACCGCCAAAGTGATACGGTTGATAATCGGTGCAAGCATATACGCACCGATAAGCGAAGTGACGGTGCTTAAAAGCATACAAAAAAGCACTAATACAAGTCTTAATTTATACTTTGAAACGTACGACCAGAGTCGCTTAACCGTAGCAAGTGTATTCTTCGGTTTGCCGTGAGGACGCGGGCCACCCGGACCGCCACCACGGGGTCCGCCACCGCGTGGACCCGGACCCGGCATTTGATGTTTATTACTTTCGGTCACTGCCCTGCTATACTGTCTTTGGAGGTCTTCTAATGTACGTTTAGCCATTATTTTTCCTCCTTTTCCATTTGAGAATAATAAATTTCCTGGTATTCCTTGTTATTCTCTAATAATTCAGCGTGAGTGCCGACACCGGTGATTTTACCGTCATCCATAACAACTATTTTTTCGGCATCTATAACCGAAGAAATACGCTGTGCGATGATAATTTTAGTAGCATTCGGGATATCATCGCGGAATGCACGCCTAATACCTGCCTCAGTAGCGGTATCGACCGCACTTGTTGAATCGTCAAGTATTAAAATCTTCGGTTTTTTCAATAATGCACGTGCAATACAAAGTCTTTGCTTTTGTCCGCCGGAAACGTTAGAGCCACCTTGACCTAAATCACTTTCATAACCCTTGGTAAAGCCGTCAATAAACTTATCGGCTTGAGCACTTTGGGCGGCTGCGGTAATTTCCTCGTTAGTAGCATTCTCGTCACCCCAACGCAAATTTTCTGCAATAGTACCGCTGAACAAGACATTCTTCTGCAGTACCATACTTACACCCTCACGAAGGTTATATAATGAATAGTCCTTAACATTTACACCGTCAACCAAAACTTCACCTTGGTCAACGTCATAAAGACGCGGAATCATTGAAACAAGCGTTGTCTTTCCGCAACCAGTTGAACCAATAATACCTACTGTACTACCGGCATCGACAGTAAGATTGATATTATTTAAAACTGTTTCTTCACTGTTTTCATAATATTTGAATGAAACATTTTTAAACTCAATTTTACCTTTTTCTACAACCAATTTAGGTTGAGATGCATTAATATCGGTAATATCAATTTTCTCATTTAAAACCTCTTTGATTCGACGTGCCGAAGCCAATGCTCGTGCCGAGGTCATAAGCAAAAAGGTTATCATTGTGATAGCCATTAATATTTGAGTTACATATGTCAAAAATGCGGAAAGGTCACCTATATCCATACCTGTTCTTATTACCGCATCCGAGCCGAACCACAAGACGGCCAACGTTGTGAGGTTCATACAAACAGTGGTAACCGGTTGCATAAAAATCATAATTTTAAGTGCTTTCATTCCCGACTGTTTAAGGTCGCTGTTGGCATTCTTAAAATTCTCGTTTTCGTGGGATTCACGAACAAAAGACTTTACAACTCTAATGTTGGTAACACCCTCTTGAACGGTAGAATTCAGTTTGTCAATTTTAACCTGCATTTTGGTAAAACGTTTAAAGCCTAAAAAAATCAAACCGAAAATACCAATTAACATTAAAGGAATAGTAACTGCAAAAATAACCGAAAGGCTCGGTCTTAAAGTGATTGCCATTATAAGTCCGCCAAGCATCATACCGGGAGAACGCAGTGCCATACGCAAAAGCATATTGACAAAATTCTGCATTTGAGTAACATCGTTAGTCAAACGTGTGACAAGAGAGCCTGTCGAGAACTTATCAATATTTTTAGAGGAAAAATCCTGAACCTTGCGATATACGTCACTTCTTAAATCAGCGGCAAAGTTGACCGATGCCTTTGCACCGAAATATGCACCACCGACGCCGCCTGCCATCATAAAGACAGCAATCAAAATCATACCTATTGCGGTAGCAACACTTTTTGTAACAGTTAAACTACCGTCCTCGCCTGCGTTAATAATAGTAGAAAGCATAAACGGCATTAAAACCTCACCGACAACCTCTACTATCATACAAATAGGACCTATTATAAAGTATGAAAGATATGGTTTTATATATTTAAACCAAGTTTTCATTTTGTACTCCTTTCAACCGTCGCACGCAAATTTTCATTCATTTTTTCAAGACATTGAGCAAGGACCTTCATATCTTGCTCGTTTATACCTTGGAACATAGCGTAGTCAATATCCGAAAACAGTATATGCGTCTTATTTATAACATTCTGACCTTTTTCGGTAATTCTTATATGATTTTTACGACTATCGGTATCACAAGCAGTACGTACAATAAATTCTCCTGTCTCCAACTTTTTAAGTGTAGTCGCCACCGCGGCGGGACTAATCTCAAAATGGTCGGCTATTGAACGCTGTGAAGCGTCCTCGTGACGGGAAATATACATAAGCAGCATATGTTGACTGCGGTGAATACCAAAATTCTCTGCCGACTGACGTTCGAAAATCCTACGGTGAAGCCGGTCATTCTTTCTAAACATCTCAACCGACCTTTTTAAATTTTCATCATAATTTTCTTGCAAAACAATCACCCCGAAATCACAAAACAAAAAATAGTTAACGTGTTTATTGTTTACACGTTAACTATTTTATCATACTATAAGTTTAAGTCAATAGACAATATATGAATATTTTTTAAATTTTGGCAATTTTTTCATCAAACAGCGACCAAGGATAGATGTTTTCGGGCAACGCTTTAAACTCGTGGTTTTCCCCATTTAAGTTAAAAGAAATTTTGTGTGAAAACAGTGCAGTCTTACCGTTTACGCTTGAACCGTATTTTCTGTCCCCTAATATCGGATGCTTACGACTTGCGAACTGCACCCTGATTTGATGCGTGCGACCTGTGTGTAATTTAATCTTCACCAAGGACGCTGTACCGTTTTCGGTTTCAGCAGTTGCTAACCTCAAAAACTCAAGGCTTGCTTTTTTAACGCCTTTTCGCTCTTTGTTTACTACATAAGTTTTACTTTTTATTCTATCGTAAAAAAGCAAATCCTCTAAAACCGCACCCTCACCTGTGTCACCCTCGACTACCGCTAAATATTCCTTACTAAACGTTTTATCAGTAATTCCACGGGACAGCTCGGCAGCAGTTTTATTATCATTTGCAAACACCATTACACCTGAAACCTCACGGTCAAGCCGGTGAACAACTAACGGCTTTTTATCGCCCTCAGCCAACAAGCTCGGCATACCGCCCGAAGTATCCTCCGATAGAACCCCTGCCGGCTTTATACAAACAGTATACTCTTTAGTTTTCTCTAAAATTTCAATATTTTCCATTTTTAACCTTTAAAAAAGCCCGAGAAAACCTCGGGCTAATATTTATTCTTCAATATTGTCATCTGTTGTATCTAAAACAGTAACAGATATTTCCAAAACACGTCGTTCGGCAACCTTGGTAACCTTAACCAAAAGTTTATCATAGGTGAACTCGTCACCCTCCTCGGCAATTTTACCGAGTTGTTCAAGTACCCAACCGCCGACCGAAACCGAATCGGAATCGTCATCGTCATCAATGCCGAAATATTCGAACATCTTATCAAGCACTGTACTGCAAAGCACAGTTACACTGCCGTTGGAATTTTCGGTAAACTCTTCAACTACCTCGTCATACTCGTCCCAAATTTCACCAACGAGTTCTTCCAAAATATCCTCCATAGTGGCAATACCGGTTGTACCGCCGTATTCGTCGGATATAACCGCCATATGGGTCTTTTTAGACTGCATAAGTTTAAGCAATTCGCTGATAGACATTTGCTTTGCCACAAAAACAGTAGGCTTAATAATCGACCTGATTGTCTTGCGGTTTGACTGCAAAAGTTTATTGAAATCACGAATATGAATAACACCGACAATACTGTCTACCGTTCCGTCAAAGACCGGCAAACGTGAAAAGCCCGACTCATCAAAAGCCTTGCCTATTTCCTCAAGACTGTCGGATTTATCAACTGCAATCATATCAACACGCGGAGTTAAAATATCACCAACCGGACATTCGCTAAATGAAATTGCGGAGCGGATAAGGTCACGTTCAACCTCGTCAATACCACCGCCCTCTTCTGCTTCTTCAACAATGTTGATAAGTTCATCACCCGTAATGGTATCTTTGTTGTCAAGGCGGAAAACCTTTTTAAGCATTCTTTTCCAAACCACAAAGAATGCCACAAGCGGAGTGAATAAAATCATCAAAAACTTCAAAAATCCGGATGCGAACATAGCAAAACTTTCGGGTTTTTCTTTTGCAATGCTTTTAGGTGAAATCTCACCGAAAATCAGTACTGCAACCGTCATAACAACAGTTGAAATTGTAGAGCCCAAACTCTCGTTTCGCAACAAATCAATAAAAAGTACAGTTGCAATTGAGGTTGAGGCAATGTTTACTATATTATTTCCGATAAGTACGGTTGACAGAAACTTATCATAATTTTCAGTTAAAGCATACGCTCTCATAGCACGGCGATTTCCGTCGTCAGCCATCATTTTAAGACGGATTTTATTAAGCGATGTATATGCCGTTTCAGATGCCGAGAAAAATGCGGAAAAAGCCAATAAAATCACCAATAAAAGTAATTTCAGCCAAATATCCGTATCCAAGAAAAAATTCCCCCTAAAATAGATATAACTTATATTTGATTTTTCAAATTCAAGGTAATCATAACATAATATGTAAATATTTTCAAGTTATAATTTAAGAAAAAGCCTTGCTTAACCAAAGTCAAACAAGGCTTAAAATTTCAATTATTTAATTGCTGTGCTTTTTTCCTTTTGAATAACGTCGTGAGCACCGCCCTCAACGATACTTGTTGCGGAAACAAGGGTCAGTTTTGCTTTTTTCTGTAACTCAGGGATACTCAATGCACCGCAGTTGCACATTGTGGACTTAACCTTGCTCAAAGACAAGGCAACATTATCCTTTAATTTACCGGCATACGGTACATAAGAGTCAACACCCTCTTCGAACGATAACTTCTTATCACCGCCAAGGTCATATCTCTGCCAGTTTCTAGCACGGTTTGAACCCTCGCCCCAATACTCCTTAAAGTAATTACCGCCTATGTTAACCTTGTTTGTCGGGCTTTCATCGAAGCGGGCAAAATAACGGCCCAACATAATAAAATCAGCACCCATAGCCAGAGCCAAGGTCATATGATGGTCATAAACAATACCACCGTCAGAGCAAACGGGAACATAAACACCGGTTTCCTCAAAATACTCGTCACGAGCCTTGCAAACCTCAATCAAAGCGGTTGCCTGACCGCGGCCGATACCCTTGGTTTCACGGGTAATACAGATTGAACCGCCACCGATACCAACTTTAATAAAGTCAGCACCTGCTTGAGCTAGGAAACGGAAGCCGTCAGCATCAACAACGTTACCTGCACCAACCTTAACGGTATCACCGTATTTTGCACGAATCCAGTCAATGGTCAACTTCTGCCATTCAGAGAAGCCTTCCGAAGAGTCAATACAAAGAACATCTGCTCCTGCCTCAACCAAAGCGGGAACACGCTCTGCATAGTCACGGGTGTTAATACCCGCACCGACAACATAACGTTTAGATGCATCAAGCAACTCATTAGGATTCTGCTTATGAGTATCATAGTCTTTACGGAAAACCATATAGCAAAGTTTTCCGTCTTCGCTGATAATAGGCAGTGAGTTAAGTTTATTATCCCAAATTATATCATTTGCTTCTTTAAGGCTTGTACCCTCTTTAGCCCAAATAAGCTTATCAAACGGAGTCATAAATGAACTTACAGGAGTATCAAGCTCCATACGGCTTACACGGTAATCGCGGCCGGTAACAATACCGAGCAATTTGCCGTCAGCAGTACCGTCCTCGGTAACTGCGACAGTTGAGTGACCGGTCTTTTCTTTCAAGGCAATAATATCAGCCAAAGTAGCATCGGCACTAACATTGGAATCACTCTTAACAAAGCCTGCCTTATGGTTTTTAGCACGAGCTACCATTGCAGCTTCATCCTCAATAGACTGAGAGCCGTAGATAAAGGAAACGCCGCCCTCGATAGCCAAAGCGATAGCCAAACGGTCACCCGAAACCGACTGCATAATTGCAGAAACAAGCGGAATATTCATAGTTATTGCAGGCTCTTCGCCTTTTTTAAACTTTACAAGCGGTGTTTTAAGGCTAACGTTAGCCGGAACACATTCGCTGGAGGAGTATCCGGGGATAAGCAGATACTCATTAAAAGTATGTGAGGGTTCATTAATAAAGGTTGCCATTTAAAATTCCTCCGTTTTTATATATTTATATTAGTGTTATTATATATTAAATTAAGTCAACAGTCAATGATTTTTTTCTGCAAATCCACAGTTTGTAACATTTGTCGCAAAAGATTGATTTTTGCAAAAACATTTTAGCTGAAATTTAAAAACCGAGACATTTCCATCTCGGTTTTTAACGTAAATTTAAATTATTTTGCTTTGGTTTCGCAATAAAGGCAACGGTAAATCTTATTAGATTTATCGGTCAGTTTGAAAATGTGGGGTAACTCCTGCTCTGTCGAAGTAATACACCTCGGATTTTTGCAGAAGATTACATTAGTCAGACTCTCCGGCAACTCCATTCGGCGTTTTTCAATAATCTCACCGTCTTTAATAACGTTAACGGTGACTCCTGAATCAATATATCCCAAAACGTTGATATCAAAATCATAATCAGTGTCAATTTTTACAATATCCTTCTTACCTAAACGGTTACTCGATACGTTTTTGATAATTGCAACCGAACATTCCAACTTGTCGAGTCCCAACAAACTGTAAATTTCCATAGCTTTGCCGGCAGTAATATGGTCTATAACGATACCGTTTTTAATAGGAACTATATTCATAATGTTACCTCCAACAGTTTCATTATCAACGCCATACGCATATACTTACCATTTAAAACCTGCTTAAAGTATGCGGCTCTCGGGTCTTTATCAATTGCGACACTAATTTCATTTACTCTCGGCAGCGGATGCATAACCGACAAATCGGGCTTAGCATTTTTAAGTTTATCCGGAGTTAAAATATAGCTGTCTTTTAAGCGAAGATAATCTTCCTCGTTAAAGAAGCGTTCACGCTGCACACGAGTCATATAGAGTATATCCAGTTCCGGCATAACCGATTCCAAATCGGTAGTCTGCTTATACTCAATGCCGTGCTTTTTGATTACGTCATTCTTAACGTAACTCGGAAGTTTAAGCTCTTCAGGTGAAATAAGCACAAACTTAATACCGGTATAACGTGACATTGCTTCAATAAGCGAATGAACGGTACGGCCGAACTTCAAGTCACCGCAAAGACCGATTGTAAGGTGGCTCAACCTTCCTTTTTCACGCTGAATTGTTAGAATATCAGCCAAAGTCTGTGTGGGGTGGTTATGACCGCCATCACCTGCGTTAATGACCGGAATTGTTGCATTCATGGCGGCAACAAGCGGGGCACCCTCTTTCGGGTGACGCATTGCAATAATATCAGCATAGCAGGAAATGGTTTTAGCGGTATCCGAAATGCTTTCACCTTTTGCCGCCGACGAGCTTTGAGCCTCTGAAAAACCGATAACATTACCGCCCAACTCATACATTGCAGCTTCAAAACTCAAACGAGTACGGGTTGAAGGCTCAAAAAACAAGGTTGCAAGCTTTTTACCGTGACAAACCTCGCTGTACTTTTTAGGGTTAGCGATAATATCATTAGCAACACTAACCAAACCGTCAATTTCCTCAACGCTTAAATCAAGAATACTGATTAAACTTCTCAAAATATTCACGCCTTTCCTAAAAGGTGTTTAATTTACAAATTTATGCCTTTGCACCGTTTACTGCAAGGTAATTTTTAATGCGGGTTACGTTTTCCGTATTTTTGGGGTCAGCCTCAAGGTACTCGATAATATCATAAACATCAACAACCGAGTATACGGGGAAGCCAAACTCTTCCTCGACCTCCTGCATAGCACCCTTTTCACCCTTACCTTTTTCCTTGCGGTCAACCATAACAAATGTAGCGGCAACCTTAACGTCCTCTAATCCGCCCAAAATTGCCATACTCTCACGGATAGCGGTACCTGCAGTGATAACGTCCTCAACGATAACTACTTCCTCACCAGCTTTAGGTACATAGCCTACAAAAACACCGCCTTCGCCGTGGTCTTTGGCTTCCTTACGGTTAAAGAAGAACGGTACGTCAAGACCCTGCTTTGAAAGTGCAATTGACGAAGAAACGGCAATTGAAATACCCTTATATGCAGGTCCATACAATACGGTACGCTTGTTGCCGACCTTCTCTAAATATGCTTTGGCGTAAAACTCGCCCAATTTTGCTATCTGTTCACCGGTCTTAATGTCACCGGCATTGATAAAGTAAGGAATTTTACGTCCGGATTTTGCGGTGAAATCACCGAATTTCAAAACGCCGGCATCTTCCAAAAACTTAATAAATTCTACCTTATAGCTTTCCATTTTACATTCCTCCTATACTTAATCACAGAACTCGGCTACGCAACGCTCGTATGCGGCTACGGGGTTCTCTGCGGCAGTAATAGGTCTGCCTACAACGATATAGTCCGAACCGATTTTCTTTGCTTCAGCGGGAGTCATAACTCTTTTTTGGTCGCCGACATCACCGTCTGCAAAGCGGACACCGGGAGTAACGGTCAGGAACTTTTCGCCACAAATTTCGTGTACCTTACCTGCCTCAAGCGGTGAGCAAACAACACCGTCAAGCCCTGCTACCATTGCGTTATGAGCATAGTGCATAACAACCTTATCAATAGGTTCTTTAATTAACAAATCGTTTTCCATTCTTTCCTGGTCGGTAGAAGTCAACTGTGTAACTGCAATAAGCAACGGACGTGTACCGTCAGCACGGGTTAAACCCTCTAAACCTGCCTGCATCATGGAAATTGTACCGCCTGCATGGAGGTTACACATATCAACGTCCAAATTAGACAAAACCGACATAGCTTTTTTTACGGTGTTCGGAATGTCGTGTAATTTCAAATCGAGGAAAATCTGATGTCCGCGATTTTTAATTTCTCTTACAATTTCAGGACCTGCAGCATAAAACAGCTCCATACCGATTTTAACAAACGGCTTTCTGCCGGTGAATTTATCTAAAAATGAGAGGCAAGCCTCTTTACTCGCAAAATCGCAAGCAATAATTACATCCTTACCCATTAGTGTGCTCCTCCTATAATTGAACTTAAATCTGTAATATTATATTTTGCCATAACTTCGGGCAATTTTTCAATAATGTCCTTACAGCAGTAAGGGTCAACAAGGTTTGCGGCACCTACCTGCACTGCAGTAGCCCCTCCCAACATCATTTCAATAACGTCCTCAGCAGTTGCGATACCGCCCATACCGACTATCGGAATTTTTACGGCTTCAAAAACTTGGTAAACCATACGAAGTGCAACCGGTTTGATTGCAGGACCCGAAAATCCGCCCATTTTATTAGCGATAACCGGCTTTTTGGTTTTCAAATCAATCCTCATTCCGAGCATTGTGTTTATCATACTGATACCGTCAGCACCTGCATCCTCGCAAGCCTTGGCAATAGCCACAATATCAGTAACATTGGGTGATAATTTAATAAGCAACGGCTTATTTGTCACTTTACGGCAGGCACGTGTTACCTCTGCCGCGGCTTCGGGCGAAGTGCCAAAACTCATACCGCCACCGTGAACATTGGGGCAGGAAACATTAACCTCAAACCAACCGATTTGATTTTCGGCATCTAACTTCTCAACGGTATACGCATAATCCTCAACCGAAAATCCACTGACATTAGCCATAACGGGTTTGTGAAAACATTTTTTTAGTTTAGGTAATTCTTCCGATAAAACCTTATCTACACCCGGGTTTTGCAAACCTACTGCATTTATCATACCGCTACTGCACTCAGCAATACGTGGTGTGGGATTGCCGAAACGGGGGTCTTTGGTTGTACCTTTAAAAGAAAAAGTACCAAGGCAGTTAATATCATAAATTTCAGCAAATTCATAGCCAAAACCAAAAGTACCGCTGGCAGGGATTAAAGGGTTGTCCATCTCTATACCGCAAAGGGTTACTTTAGTGTTTACCATATAATTTCCTCCCTTTGTAAGACAGGACCGTCCTTGCAAATACGCTTGTTGCCGTACTTTGTCTTGCAGGAACAACCCATACAAGCACCGAAACCGCAACCCATACGTTCCTCAAAACTCAACTGTCCGCTGGTTACTGCTACCTTATCAATAGCCTTTAACATCGGCTCGGGTCCGCAGGTGTAAAAATATGTATAATCAATGTTAACCATTGCGTCGGTAACAAATCCCTTGACACCGACACTGCCGTCTGCAGTGCAAACAGTAACATCACAACCGATTGCCTTAAACTCATCGACAAAAAATATTTCATCTTCTGAGTTAAAGCCCAATACAACCGAAATCTTTTTACCCTCATTTTTAAGTTGTTTTGCCAACATATACATAGGGGGTACACCTGCACCGCCACCCAAAAGCAACGGGCGGTCTCCCGATTTTGAAAGGTCATAGCCGTTACCGAGTCCGGTGAGAACATCTAACATCTCGCCTGCCTTGATTTTTGCCATTTGCTCTGTACCGACGCCGACAACCTTATAGATTATAGTAACAGTTTCACTGTCACAGTCGCACACAGAGATAGGACGGCGTAAAAACAAACCGTCCAATTTAATATTAATAAACTGTCCCGAAGCCGTAATATCGCTTGTGTCACCCTTTAATACCATTAAATAGGTGTTTTTAGCGATTTTACGGTTTTCGGTTACTTGAAAAAGTCCTTGCTTCATTTATACTTCCTTCCGTTACCTTAAGCGTCAATTGTAGATACGCCGAGAGTAGTTTCCTCTAAAACATCGAGCAAAACCTTAACGGTATCTAAAGCTGTGAAAATAGTAACGTTATTTTCGGTAGCAAGCTGACGAATCTGATGTCCGTCATTTCTCTGGTCAGAGTCGCCGATATCCTTAGTATTGATAACATAAGCGATGTGACCTTGACGAAGTGCATCCGGAATCTCCTCATTGCCATCCGAAATCTTGCCCAAAACGTGAGTGCGGATACCGTTTTTCTTTAAGAATGCGGCAGTACCCTCGGTAGCCTGAATATTAAAGCCCAAGTTATAGAAACGGCGAATAAGCGGTAAAGCCTCTTCCTTATCCTTATCGGCAATAGTAGCAAATACAGTGCCGTAGTTCTGCAAATGAGTACCTGCAGCCTGCAAAGCCTTATAAAGCGCACGGTTTAATTTATCGTCATAACCGATTGCCTCACCGGTCGACTTCATTTCAGGTGAAAGGTAAGCGTCAAGTCCGCGAATCTTGTTAAACGAGAATACCGGGACCTTAACGTACCAACGCTTTTTCTCCTCGGGATAGATATCGAATATACCCTGCTCTTTTAAGCTCTTGCCCAAAATAACTTCGGTAGCAATATCAGCAAGGCTGTATCCGGTTGCCTTGGAAAGGAACGGAACTGTTCTTGAAGAACGGGGGTTAACCTCGATAATATAAACATCATCCTTATCGTCAACGATAAACTGAATGTTGTAAAGACCGATAATGCCGATACCCAACCCTAATTTCTTTGCATACTGTAAGATAATTCCCTTAACCTTATTGGAAATACTGAACGAAGGATATACACTGATAGAGTCACCTGAGTGAACACCGGTACGCTCAACAAGTTCCATAATACCGGGAACAAATACGTCGCGTCCGTCACAAATTGCGTCAATTTCAACCTCGCGACCTTCGATATACTTATCAACCAAAACAGGCTTGTCCTCATCAACCTCAACAGCAGTTTTAAGGTAATGACGCAACTGGTCTTCATTAGCAACAATCTGCATTGCTCTACCGCCCAAAACGAAGGACGGACGAACAAGTACGGGATAACCGATTTCTGCAGCGGCCTTAATACCGTCTTCAATCTTGGTTACAGCCTGACCCTTTGCACGGGGGATATTCAACTCATTCAAAAGATTTTCAAATGCGTTTCTATCCTCTGCACGGTCGATAGCGGCACAGTCTGTACCGATAATCTTAACACCGCGGTCGGTTAACGGCTGAGCCAAGTTAATAGCGGTTTGTCCGCCCAGTGATGCTACAACACCCTCAGGCTTTTCAAACTCGATAATGTTCATAACATCTTCGGGGGTCAACGGTTCAAAATAAAGTTTATCGGCCGTTGTATAGTCGGTCGAAACGGTTTCGGGGTTATTGTTTATGATAATAGCCTCGTAACCTGCATTTTTAATGGTCATAACAGCGTGAACTGTAGAATAGTCAAACTCAACACCCTGACCGATTCTGATAGGACCTGCACCAAGCACCACAATTTTCTTCTTATCAGTCAAAACAGATGCATTTTCACCGGAGTAAGACGAGTAGAAGTACGGAATATAGGCATTGGTATGGCAGGTGTCAACCATTCTGAATGACGGGAACATATTATGTGCTTTACGGAAGTTGTAAACATCTATTTCATTGCAGTTCCACATACGTGCAACATATTTGTCGGAGAATCCCATCTTCTTTGCGGCAAGTAATGTTTCCTTATCCTCTTTGTGAGCCTTTAAGTTCTCTTCCATATCAACTATTTTCTTAATAGACTCCAAGAAGAACTCGGTAATTTCAGTAATTTTGTGAATTTCCTCAACCGTCACACCGCGAGCCAACAGCTCAGCAATTGCAAAAATGTTGTCGGAACGGAACTCGGTAATATATTTAAGCAATTCGTCATTGCTCATATTGTCAAACTTCGACATATAGATGTGGTTAACGCCGATTTCAAGTGAACGAGTACCCTTTAAGAGTGCTTCCTCAAGATTAGAGCCGATACCCATAATTTCGCCTGTAGCCTTCATCTGTGTACCGAGCTTATTGGTAGCACTTGTGAACTTATCAAACGGGAAACGGGGCAACTTTGCGATAACATAATCCAACTTAGGCTCGAATGCAGCGTTGGTATTGGCAATCTTAATCTCCTCCAAAGACATACCAACCGCAATTTTTGCAGTAACACGTGCAATCGGATAACCCGAGGCCTTGGATGCCAAAGCAGAGGAACGAGAAACACGAGGGTTAACCTCGATAAGATAATATTCACTAGTATTAGGATTCAATGCAAACTGAACGTTACATCCACCCTCGATTTTCAATTCCTTAATTAGCTTAATAGCACTGTCATTAAGCATTTTTAAATCATGGTCACTTAATGTCATAATAGGTGCTACAACAATAGAGTCACCGGTATGAACGCCGACCGGGTCGATATTTTCCATACCGCAGATAGTAATTGCGTGGTCGTTAGAGTCACGCATAACCTCAAACTCAATTTCCTTATAACCCTTAACACTCTTTTCAATAAGCACCTGATGCACAGGAGAAAGTTTGAAAGCATTAAGACCAACCTCAACAAGCTCGTCCTCATTGTAAGCGAAACCGCCGCCGGTACCACCCAAAGTAAAGGCAGGACGCAAAACTACGGGATAACCGATTCTTGCAGCAGCCTCTTTAGCTTCCTCAATGCTGTATGTGATTTCAGAGGGAATAACCGGCTCACCAATCGACTCGCAAAGTTCTTTAAACAACTCACGGTCCTCAGCACGTTCGATACTTTCACTGTTAGTACCTAAAAGTTCTACACCGCACTCCTTTAAAACGCCCTTTTTCTCCAACTGCATAGCAAGGTTCAAGCCTGTCTGACCGCCGATGCCGGGAACTATAGCATCAGGACGCTCGTAGCGAAGAATTTTTGCAATATACTCCAAGGTCAAAGGTTCCATATAAACCTTATCCGCAATTGTAGTATCGGTCATAATTGTAGCAGGGTTAGAGTTGCAAAGTACAACCTCATAGCCCTCCTCTTTCAATGCCAAGCAAGCTTGAGTGCCTGCATAGTCAAACTCGGCAGCCTGACCGATAACAATCGGGCCTGAACCGATGATAAGAATTTTTTTCAAGTCTGTTCTTTTTGCCATTTTTAGTTCCTCCAAAGAATTATCTATCTTAAATTAAAATTTCAAACTTATTTATCGCAGTAAACCACTTTACCGTCGCAAACGGTCAGTACACATTTACCACACACTTTATCACCCTCAAACGGGGTGCTTCTGCCCTTGGTTAAAAACTCATCGGGATTGACTATATACTCTTTATTCAAGTCAAACACCGTAAAGTCGTTAGTTGTAGGCAAGCCAAAACGTTTTCTTGGGTTAATTGCCATAAGTTCAACAAGCTTTTCCAAGGTGATGATACCGGTTTTAACAAGGTTTTTATACATCACAGGAAAGGCTGTTTCCAAACCCACAACACCCATTGCACTTTTTTCCAAGCCTTTACCCTTTTCCTCAGCACTATGAGGTGCATGGTCGGTAGCAATCATATCAATTGTACCGTCTTTTAAGCCTTCAATCAATGCAAGCCTATCCTCGCGGCTTCTTAACGGCGGATTCATTTTAAATCTGCCGTTTTCCTGTAAACAACTATCATCAAGCACCAAGTAGTGCGGACCGGTTTCACAGGTGACGTCTACACCCTCTGCTTTGGCTTTTCTTATAAGCTCAACACTTTCCTTAGTTGAAATATGACAAACGTGATATTTACAGCCGGTTTCCTTTGCAAGTTTCAAATCCCTTGCAATCGGTCCCCATTCACTTTCACTGCATATACCTTTGTGTCCGTTCTTTTTTGCATACTCACCGTCATGAATATATCCGCCGTGTAACAACGAATTATCCTCACAATGTGCGGCAATTATCATTCCGAGTTCTTTTGCCTTAACCATTGCAGAACGCATCATATCTTCACTCTGCACACCTTTTCCGTCATCCGAAAATGCGGCACAGAAAGGTGCTAACGCATTCATATCAACCAACTGCTCACCGCGTTCAGCAACCGTTATTGATGCATACGGATGAACATTGATTTTGGCGTCACTCTCAATAATCTCTATCTGCTTTTTGATGTTTTCGACACTATCAGGTACGGGATTTAAGTTGGGCATTGAGAACACATCACTGTATCCTCCCCTTGCCGCAGCCCTAGTTCCTGAAGCAATTGTTTCCTTATAAAAAAATCCCGGCTCTCGAAGATGTACGTGTACATCACAAAAAGCCGGAAAAATTACACAATCAAAAATGGAAATAGAGGCACTGCCACCGACAACGTTTATAGCGAAATCATCGGCTTTTGAGAGCTTACCTGTTCTCATGTCATAGCAGTTTTTAAACTTAACTTCCATTATAACTCCTAAATAAAAGCCTCACCACGACGGCAAGGCTTGAAAATCACGTCCGAAAAACGGCTAAATTTCAAAAATCTTACCGACCTTGAGGCCTCAAAGATTTATTTTCATTATGATACCACAAGCAGTATCCTTTGTCAAGGAAATTTTGGGGTAAATCACATCATTTTTTTGAACTTTTACGGTATAAAATATCACCAAAAAAAACCTTAAATCCTTTTACTACACTTCCGTAATAACAACGGTATTTTAAAACAGAAAAAGCACACCTAAAAAAACACTTAAACTTACCGGTTTTTAAAAACTCAATTCTCTTGTTTTCAAAATCGATTTGTTTTTGAAGTTTTAGCTTTATATTGTTATCGGCAGGATATTTATCTGCATTTTTCAAAATAAAGTTATGACCCTCTACCGAAAATTTTAAAGCGTCAACTCTTTTTTGCAATGCTGTATTCCCGTATTTCCGTTCACCAAACGAAGTGTTTTCACCGTGACAACGGTAGCTCATCAAAACCTTATTGAGTACCGCACACTTACCTCTTAGAGCCGCAGTAAAGGTTATCAACCAATCGTGTGAAAGTAAGCCTTTTAATTCAATCGGCTCAACAAATTGCAATATTTCACTCTTAAAGACAACCGAACATCCTCTGATAAACGAGCAACCAATAAACTTTTCGGGTGAAAACATTTCTATACTGCCGTCATTCCTTGAAAACAGCACACCGATGTTACCAGGGTCCATAATCGGCTCATTTTCACCGTTTATAAGGTCACAACTGCAACAAAGTGCCTTGATTTCTTCCCTGTTTTCCAAAACAGCGGTCATTTCGGCAACCTTTTCGAAGTGCCAAACATCATCTTGGTCAGCAAGGAAAATTATATCCCCCTTTGCTGTTTTTACGCCCTCTAAAAAGTTTTTGCAATAGCCCTTGTTTTCTTTATTTTGAATTAACTTCCAACCGCTACAACCGTTTTCGGAAATAAACTTTTTTACAATTTCAACCGTCTTATCGGTTGAGCCGTCATCGAAAATCAACACCTCGTCAACAGCTTTTGACTGCATAAAAACAGAACGAAGCTGTGCTTCGATATATTTTTCACCGTTATAAGTGGCAATCACTACCGAAATCATAACTCCGTCCTCCTTTTAATTGAATCTATTTAATTTTAGCAAAAACCAAAGACATTTTAGTCTTCATAAAATGCACTAGCCAACAATAGCTTTTGTGCCAACAAGTGCTATTTTTCTTTGCAACAAAAACAGTGAGTTTATCACCAAAGCCAACACCTTTTGCAGTTTTGGAAAAAGTTTTAAATTCTTCTGCCGTAATCTCTGCTTTTATAAGGGTATTTCGGTCGTGTTTACTCATTTTCTTATCGTCAAACGAGTTTGCTAATGCAGAATACACGTTTTTTATGTAATACAAGTCACAAAAATTTTGAACTGTACCGTCAGCCTCTTTGCAAAACTCTTTAAGCTCTAACGCGCGCTTTTTAAGGTCACCTATCTTTCGCGGGTTATATGCTTTAGTAATGCTGCCCGAAGCCCTCTGCATATAATGATAAAAACATCTGTCAAGCACAGTAATTTTGCAGGATATTTTCAAAAACGACAACACAAAAGCGGTATCCTCAAACAACTCGCCCAATGGGAACTTTAAGTTGTTTTCTATAATCACTGACCTACGATAAAGCTTATTCCAACCCGCATCTAAAATGAATTTTGACTTTAATCCTATAAGTCCTTGGAATAGCTCTTCACGGGTATTATATGTTGCATTAGGCTCAAAAAACAAAACGGTACTGACAGTTCCGTCTTTTAAAACAGTATCGTGATAATAACCTGCAATACAAAGGTCACTGCCGTCACGTTCAATCGCTTTAAGCATTGTTTCATAACAGTCAGCGTCTACGGTATCATCTGCATCAAAGAATGCGACATACTCTCCCGTTGCTTTGCTCAAGCCGACATTTCGTGCATTTGCAAGTCCGCCGTTTTCAATATTAACCACCGTAACACGAGGGTCATCGGTTGCCAATTGCATTGCCACTGAAAGCGTTCCGTCACACGAGCCGTCGTTCACAATAATCAGTTCCAAATCCTTGAACGTTTGGTCTAAAACCGACCTTGCGGCAGACTCTAAATAACATTCCGCATTATACGCACAAAGAATTACACTTAAGCATTTCATTAATGTTTAAACTTTCCGTCTGCGGCGTTTTTAAGGTGAGCACCGTAGGGTGACTTGCCGTAACGTGCTGCCGACTCTAACAGTTTTTCTTTAGTAATCCAACCGTTTTCGTATGCAATTTCCTCAATTGCGGCTATTTTCACTGACTGACGGCTTTCAACAACCTTTACAAACTCGGCCGCTTCATTTAAAGCATCAACTGTACCGGTATCAAGCCAAGCAAAGCCTCTGCCTAATGTTATAACATCAAGCGAGCCTTCGTCTAAATACATGCGGTTAAGGTCGGTTATTTCCAACTCACCGCGTTTTGAGGGTTTAATCCTTTTTGCAAATTCACACACACGGTTGTCGTAAAAATAAAGACCGGTTACGCAGTAGTTCGACTTAGGATTCTCAGGCTTTTCCTCAATAGAAATTGCCTTGCCGTTTTCGTCAAACTCAACAATACCAAAACGCTCGGGGTCGGTAACATAATAGCCGAAAACGGTTGCACCGTTTTGCTTTGAAGCCGCCTGCTTTAAAGTTTTCGGAAAGCCGTGACCGTAGAAAATATTGTCACCCAAAACCATTGCACAGCTGTCGCCTGCAATAAACTCCTCGCCTATCAAAAATGCCTGTGCCAAGCCATCGGGAGACGGCTGTACTTTATAGGAAAGGTTAATTCCGTAATCCGAGCCGTCACCGAGTAAACGTTCAAAGTTGGGTAAATCGGTCGGAGTTGAAATTATAAGTATATCGCGGATACCGGCAAGCATCAGCGTTGATAGCGGATAATAAATCATTGGCTTATCGTAAACCGGCAAAAGCTGTTTGGAAGTAACCATAGTAAGCGGATAAAGGCGTGTACCCGAACCGCCTGCAAGAATAATACCTTTCATAATAAGGTCTCCTTTTAACTATCCTTTTTGAATATTAATTTACGGAACAATTCCCTCGGGAGCTTTATTGACTACGGGGTCTGCACCGTCTAAAATTTCGTCGGTAACAACGGTTAAATATGCTTTATTAATCATAACATCGGTCAACGGCTTTTCAGTTTCCGCATTAACCTGTACCCCTGCAATAGCATCAAGCACGCTGATACCCTTAAACACCTGACCGAAAACAGAATGTCCGCCGTAACCGCCCTTAAATGCACCGTCAAGATTTATATTGCCGCCGCAATTTTTATAAATTTCCCAAGCCTCATCCGAAACCAAGTCGCTTAAAATCAAACCTTCCGATACGATATATCGGTCGATTACAGCCTTAACATAAGCCTCTGCATCAGCATACTCAGTAAGTTGTGATTTATACTGTTCATACTCAGCTCTCAAATTATCACCGTTTGTCGCCTCAAGCTGATTATAAATCACACTGTAATTATCAAAGTAATTTTTGGAAACCGGCTTGGAATTTTGATTGATAAAAAACTGACTTCCGTTAGTACCAACACCCGCATTTGCCATAGAAAGCGAGCCGCGGATATTTAAGAGGTTGGCATTGAATTCATCCTCGAACTCACCGCCCCAAACCGAAGTGCCGCCGGCACCGGTTCCCTTAGGGTCACCGCCTTGAATTACAAACTCCTTAACAACTCTATGAAAGGTGATGCCATTATAATATCCTGCGGATACCAATCCCTTAAAGTTCGCAACGGTAATCGGTGCGCTTTCGGGGAAAAGACGGATATACATATTACCCATACTTGTTTCTAAAACAGCTATTTCTTCGCCGATTTCAGGCAACTCCAACTGGAAGCCTACCGGGTTATCAGTACGCGAGCCGTTTTCACCCACAGCGGTAAAGCTGGGCTTCTGGGGAGGATTTTCAGGTAATTTACCCATTGTACTGTTATCCTTGGCATCCTCCTTACCACCGCAACCGGCAAAACAAAATACCAAAGATATACATAACAAAAGAGCTAATAACTTTTTCATAAATGATACCTCTTAAACTTTATTATTGAATATCAATGGAAATAATTTTTACATCCTCTAACGGACGGTCAGCACCGTTGGTTTTAACCGAGGCGATTTTTTCAACGATATCCATTCCGTCAAAAACCTGACCGAAAACACTGTGTCTGAAATCAAGCCACGGTGTACCGCCAACCTGCTCGTATGCCTTAACGGTATTTTCAGGGAAACCGCGGTCAGCCATTCCTCGCATCTGCTCTAACATACCGTCGGGAACTTCACTTGCTTCTACAATAAAGAACTGACTTCCGTTGGTCTTAGGGCCAGCATTTGCCATTGACAATGCACCGCGGATATTATGAAGTTCGGGGTGGAACTCATCTTGGAACTTTTCGCCGTAAATACTCTCACCGCCACAGCCTGTACCGGTCGGGTCACCGCCCTGAATCATAAAATCTTTAATAACGCGGTGGAAAATAAGACCGTCATAATAACCGTTTTTAGCGTGAGTCACAAAGTTTTCAACGGTGCGAGGAACCTTGTCACCAAAAAGACGGATTGAAATATCACCCAAGGTTGTATGCATTACTGCAATAACTTCACCGCTTTGCGGCTTGTCTAACTGATTAAAACTCATAAATTTAAGTCCTTTCATAAAGCCCATAACGAGCCTATTTTATCTTTATATTTACCATTGTACTAAATTTCACGGCATTTTACAATAACAAATTGTAAATATTTATTTTCCCACAGTAAAACACCATATTTTATATCAATCCTATATAAACAAAGCGGATGGTTTTCACCACCCGCTTTGAAAAGGTTTATTTATATTTTATGCCTAAAACTATCGTTCTTCAATTACAAATCAATATCTATTTGCCTGTACCGCTATTGAAAACGGTTCGGTTTTACCGTCGGTTGTTGTTGAGGTCCCCTCAAAACAATATACCGGCTGAACAAAAAGATTATCCTCATGTCTTTCCTGACTCCAATATTTTACCGATACTTTTTCAAATTTCAAATTTGAAGACGGGTTTTCCACCTCTATAAATGCGTTTCCTTCTTTAAAGCGTTCTATAGCCTCTTTAACCGATATTAGCTTGACTTTTTTACTGTCGCTGTATTCTCTTACACTGTTCGTAACAGAAATCACTTCTCCGTTGCCGTTAATTTCAACCATTATACGAGCATTACCGTATGTATTATCTACCAAGAAGTTTACACCGACCGCAGTGATTTTACTGCCTTCAGACAGACTAGACAACTCCGTTTTATTGTAGGATACATCTTTACCCAATCTCTTACTATATAAGCCTTGCTCTTGCAGATATTTTTTGGCTATATTATAACATTCCTTGTCGTCTATCGGTATTTCGAAAGTAGTACTTCCAACACCGGTTGTATACGAAAAACAACCGTACTTATCAATAGTTAACTTTTTCTCTTTGTCCGGTCCGTCAGCTGAATATGAACGACGCCCATCATCCCACAGAGAATAATTATCTATATCAAATCCGAACTGAGATACTATTTTATAATCGGTAAGTATGGGATTATATGAAACAGAATATGTTGTATTTTTAGGAAGCTGTGAACTCAATTCGTCAATATCGTACACAAGGTTTGTGTTAGAATCTATGTTTACATCAGTCGTTTGGGGAAATTCAATTTTCCGACCAAAACACTCTGCATTATTATCATCATCGATAAAGAAAAACAGTAAAGTTCCAATTAACAACAATACAATTATAGCAACCGCAGAAATAATAAGTCTTTTCACAAAATCCCCTCCTAAATCTTAAGTTAACATAAGTATAACATATTTTGGTGTTTTCTGCAATATAAAGAGTAACGGTTGGGTTTTACCCCAACCGCCCTTTTGTATTTAACTAATTTGTCAAGA
>JAZRQE010000034.1:0-9744 GCA_045649545.1 Acutalibacteraceae bacterium | reverse complement strand
AGGAAATATTACTTATTTTGGTTATGACTCTATCGGAAGACTTGTAAATGCCATTAACAATAACGGATTTTCAATTTATCAGAACTATGACGCCTATAACCGAATTAATAAGATTAATTATAGCCGTGGCGGTGTTTCGCATACCTATTGGTATAATTATAATGAAAAAAACCTTATCGGCAGTGTCAATCTGCCCACAGGCAAAATACTTACTAATAATTATGACGGACTTAACCGCCTTATTTCCACTTCGGTTAACACCGCAACGCCGATAGTTTCGCAGTACAGTTATAAAAACGGTCTGAACGGTACTACGTCTTCGCTTGTGTCGTCGGTTACTACACCGCAGGGCGTAGACATAAGGTGAAAGTTTCTCTGTGTAACAAAAAAAGCGGTGGGTGGTTGTCCACCCACCGCAGATACTGCCAATGTATACTTTATCACAATATATTTACATATTGTCTCGGCTTTTGTCTTTAATTACATATTTCAGAATAGGTATACTAATTTTGAAATTATTCAATTTAATATAAAAGTTTACAATAAATTAAAATGAGGAAATAAGATGGATAGTGAGAATAAAATCAGGCATCTTGAAATGATTCAGGGTGTAATTAATCGTATGGCAAGCAACTCTTTTATGTTAAAAGGATGGGCAGTGACTCTTGTTGCCGGTATTTTTGCATTGGCTGCTAAAGACACAGATAAACTGTATTTTTTAGTTGCTTATATCCCGGTAATCATCTTTTGGGGGTTAGATTCGTATTATTTGCTTCAAGAACGTCAGTATAGGTGTCTGTATGAAAAAGTTCGTTTGACTAGTGAAAAAGTTATTGATTTTTCATTAAAAGTATCAAAAGATGATATTGGCATTAATAAAAATGAGTTCTTGTCGTGCTTATTTTCTGCAACTGAACTGTGGTTTTACTTACCATTAGCAATGGTTTGTACAGGGATAATAATTATCACTCATTTGACATAATGGGATTTAGGAGGATGAAATATGGCTCATAAAACGTTTATTTCGTACAAATATAGCGAAGCTCAAGAATTAAGAGATGATATTATTAAAGCATTAGGAGATGATGCTACATATTATAAAGGCGAAACCAGTGATTCTCCTGATTTAACAGACACCTCAACCGAAAACATTAAGAAAAATCTAAAAGATATGATGTATGATACATCCGTAACTATTGTAATCTTATCTCCTAACATGAAAAATAGTAATTGGATTGATTGGGAAATTGAATACTGTTTAAAAAGCATTAGTCGAAAAAACAGGATATCCCATACCAATGGAGTAGTGGGAGTTATTCAAAAAGTTAACGGTTCATATGATTGGTTGAAATATGAAGTTATAAAAGAAGATGGTCATACCTCAACAAATTACCATACAGAAAAGTTGTTTGATATTATAAACAACAATCGTTTTAATCAAGAACCAAAGGTTTATTGCTGTGAAAAGTGCAAGACTTATGATAAACTCACAGGATCTTATATTGCTTTTGTTACGGAGGACGATTTTCTGTCAGATCCACAAAAGTATATCGATAATGCATATGACAAAAGCGAAAATGATGCATCGGGATACAATTTAGTAAAACAACGTTAATTGTACAAAATACTTCGGACAGCGCCACAACACGTTGACAACAAAAGTAGTGGTAAACCACCAATAACTCAAACCCTTGTTCAATTCTGTATTGAACAGGGGTTTTGTAATTAAGTTTGTAGTGATATAACGAGATTTCTAATGGGTGTGGATATTTAAAATATGTTATTGATTTAAATAATATTTTGTGGTAATATAATATTGTAATTTGACAATGAACAACAAATAATTTATTGACGAAAATTTTGAGAGGAGATTTAAGTTTTATGGATGTACATTCAGTCCGTCAGATGATGAGGACTAAAAGTATATATGAGATACCGATGCGGGTTACATTTTATGCTCGTGTATCTTCTGAAAAGGACGAGCAGTTGAACTCTCTCGACAACCAGATATCCTATTACCGCAACTTTATTAAAAAGAACGCTAACTGGGAGTTTGTTGAGGGATATATTGACGAAGGTCTTTCGGGTATGAGCACCAAAAAGCGTGAGAACTTCCACAATATGATTAGTGATGCAAAAGCAGGACTTTTTGACCTTGTTATCACAAAGGAAATCACCCGTTTTGCCCGTAATACGCTTGACAGTATTCAATACACTCGTGACCTACTTTCCTATGGCGTGGGCGTATTCTTTCAGAACGATAATATCAATACCCTTGACGAAGATAGCGAACTTCGGCTAACTATTATGTCGGGTATTGCACAGGACGAGTTGCGTAAACTGTCAAGTCGTATTAAATTTGGTCATCAAGAAGCTATAAAGAAAAATGTCGTCCTTGGTAACAGCCGTATATTTGGCTACCGCAAGGACAACAAAAGATTAGTTATTGATGAAAAAGAAGCGGAAATGGTGCGTGAATTATTTGAGCTTTACGCAACCGACCAATACAGTATGAAACAGATTGAAGAAATCTTTTGGAACAAAGGTTACCGCAACAACAACGGTAAGCGTATCTGCCACAGTACAATGTCCAACACCATTTCCAACCCAAAATACAAGGGCTACTATGTTGGTAACAAGGTAAAGATAATTGATATGTTCACCAAAAAGCAAAAGTTTTTACCGCCCGAAGAATGGGTTATGTTTAAGGACGAAACGGGCGAGATTGTTCCTGCTATTGTTGATGAGGAACTATGGGAAAAAGCCAACGCTGTTCTTAGAAGGCGTAGCCGTGATGTTAAGAACAGGCAGAATCTATGCAACCACCCAAATCTGTTGACCGGTAAAATGTATTGTACCCATTGCGGAAAGCTATACTACCGCAAAGATAGTAAAGACCGCAAGGGCAATGTGTTATCCCGCTGGATATGCAGTGGCAAAATCAACAATGGTACAGATTCATGTCCCTCATTCACTATTTATGAAGAAGAAATCAAAGAGGTTCTTTACGAGGTATTTAAGGACACCGCCGAGGATGCAAAGTTAATTATCGATGAATACACAAATATGTACGCCGAGATATTAGCAAAGGATACTTCATCGGGTGAACTACAAAAGCTCAAAGACCGACTTGATTTTTTATCAAAGAAAAAATCGAAGTTGCTTGAGTACAACATTTCAGGACAAATCAACGACCGAGATTTTATTGAGCTGAACAAACAAATTACCGATGAGTCTTCTGAAATTTACTCTGCCATTCAGGAAATTGAATATGAAATAAACTCACGCTCCGAATACAAGCAGAAAATTGAAGAGATACGTAATATTCTGCTTAAAGCCGAAAATGAAGCAAGTCAGAATATGATTGACTCTGCATTCATAAACAGATATATTGACAAGATTTATGTAACTCCTATTGAAGAAGGCACTGTTGAAATTTCGGTAAAGATTTTCTCGGGAGAGACGGTTGAGAAACATTTGTCAAGCTTACGAAAACGCCATAAATCTATTAAAAATGCCGAAAAAATCGATGAAAACGAGCCCACTGATAACGGTATTGTCAATGTTTGCACTACGGGACACACGTTTAAGAAGATGATTGAGTCTTACGAAAACAGCATCAAATAAGATTAGATGTTAAAATATACACCGCTGTGTTGAAAAACGCAGCGGTGTATTGCTTTTATTTTAAACCATCTGGTTTCTAAAACTTGCCGGTGAGATGCCGGTTTCCTGTTTGAAAACTGTGTGAAAATGTATTGCTAAATTTTTATAAATGTAATATAATAATTCCATAATACTGAGTTAGGCGGTATAAAATATGCAGGAAACAAAATCACAACGCATACACTACCTTGTTGAATATTTGAATAAATGTGCCGATGAGTATTATAACGGTAACGCTCCTTCGTTGAGTGACGCACAGTACGACGCTCTTTTTGACGAGTTGACGGCTTTAGAACACGAAACCGGTTTGATTTTACCGAATTCTCCTACTCAAAGAGCAGGCTTTGAGGCAAGAGGTGAGTTGCAAAAGGTTGAACATACAATTCCGCTTTTAAGCTTAGCAAAGACAAAGGATGTAAAAGATGTTGTCGAAATGTTAAGGCTTAATGACGGATTTTTGAGTCTTAAATTAGACGGACTTACTGTAAAATTAACATACGAAAACGGTGAGTTGACCGAAGCTGCCACACGCGGTGATGGTGCTGTTGGTGAGGTTATCACTCACAATGCAAAGGTTTTCAAAAATATTCCCGTTAAAATATCATATAATGAGCGTTTGGTTGTCACAGGTGAGGCTTTGATTGATATCCCCACATTTGAGAGAATAAACGAGGGAATCGAAAATGATGAGGATAAGTATTCTACTCCGAGAAACTTGGCTTCCGGTTCGGTAAGACAGCTTGACTCGAAAATTTGTGCAGCACGTGGTGTTAAGTTTTATCCGTTTAACGTGCTTGAGGGCTTTGATGAAATTCCTTTAAAGTCAGAACGCTTGAAAAGATTGGTTGATTTGAGGTTTGACACAAACTTCCATGAGGCTGTAAGCATTGACTGTGACACTGCCGAAACAGTAGAAAAGAAAATTTTCCTGTTAAAATCAAAGGCAGAGGAAAACGGTTTGCCGATTGACGGTGTGGTATTTTCCTTTGACAACGTGGCATTTGCAAAGGCACAGGGCAAAACCTCGCATCATTTTAAGGACGGTATTGCTTTTAAATTCGGCGACCCGCATTTTGAAACAGTGCTTGAGGATATAAATTGGAACATTTCCCGTACAGGACAGCTTACCCCGATTGCTGAATTTAAAACAGTAGAAATCGATAATACCAACGTAAACCGTGCTTCTTTGCACAATATGACATTTATTGAAAATCTTAAATTGCTGCCTGGTGACCGTATTTTGGTTTCCAAGCGTAATATGATTATCCCTCACGTTGAGGAAAATCTGTCAGCTAAAGAGCAGGATAGGGAGGACTATACTCTCGAATATCCCAAAACCTGCCCGATTTGTAAGTGTGACACTGTTATTAAAACCACAATGAGTGACGGTAGGGATATAAAAGTGCTTTACTGCGGCAACCAGAATTGTGCAGGCAGACAGATTAAAAAGTTCACCCATTTTGTAAGTAAGCAGGCAATGAATATTGACGGTCTTTCCGAGGCAACCTTGGAAAAGTTTATCGCAAAAGGTTGGATAACCTCTTTAACCGATATTTTTAAGTTAGACCGTTATGAGTGCGAGATTGTCGGGTTAGAGGGATTCGGTGAAAAGTCATATAACAATCTTTCAGATGCAATTACCAAAGCACGTAAGACAAAACTTTCCAATTACCTTGTTGCAATGAATATTCCGCTTGTCGGCAAAAGTGCGGCAAAGGATATGTCGGAGTTGTTTTTAGGGGATTTTAATGAGTTTTTAACCGCCATAAAATCAGGCTACGATTTTTCAGGGTTAGATGGCTTCGGCGAGATTATGAACGTTGAAATTACGCGTTGGTTCAATAATCCTGACAATTTAGCTGAATTCCAAGAGGTCGCTTTATTTTTAGAATTTGAACCGGAGGGTGCTAAAGTTACCGATACCGATAATATGTTCTATGGAAAAACCGTAGTTATAACCGGTACGTTCGAGAAATTCACTCGTGATGAATTGACCGAAAAGTTGCAGTCGTTGGGTGCAAAGGTTACCGGCTCGGTTTCCAAGAAAACGGACTATGTTTTGTGTGGTGAAAACGCCGGCAGTAAACTCTCCAAAGCCAAAACGTTAGGCGTTGCAGTTATTTTAGAGCAAGATTTAAATATTTAAGGTTAAACCCGAGTGTAAAACTCGGGTTTTTTATTGTAAAAAACAAATTTATATATTGACAAAACACCCCTTTAGTGTGATAATGTATATGTGCAATAGTGTCTTTTAAGATTTTAAAGGAAGTTTAAATGAGAGTTATTACTGGAACTGCACGGGGTATGCGGCTTGAAACTTTAGAAGGGAACGATGTTCGCCCTACAAGTGACAAGGTTAAAGAGGCTATATTCAGTGCAATACATTTTGAAATAGAGGGCAGGCGGATTTTAGATTTGTTCGCTGGCTCGGGTCAGTTAGGGATTGAGGCTTTAAGCCGTGGTGCTGAAAAATGCATTTTCACCGATTTTTGCCAAAATGCGATAGATGTTGTCAAGCGTAATGTAAAAAAGACGGGATTTGAGCCCCAAGCGGTTATCTGCCGTATCGATTACGCGTCCTTTTTAAAGGGTACTAAAGAAACGTTTGATATAGCGTTTATCGACCCGCCTTATATGAAAGGTTTTGCGGTTAATGCGTTGGAGTTGACCTCGCTTAAAATGAGTGACTACGGTATTATCGTGGTTGAACATCCCGGTGAGGTGGAGTTACCACAAGAGGTTAACGGTTTTAAACAAACCAAAACCTATAAATACGGAAAACTTGTTAACGTCACTATTTTTAAAAAGAATAGGGAAGATGATTAATGGATAGAATTATTGCTGTTTGCCCGGGTAGTTTTGACCCGGTTACTGTAGGACACCTGGATATTATCCGACGTGCCGCAGGTATGTTTTCGCGGGTTATAGTAGTTGTAATGACCAATTCCTCTAAAAACCCGAGTTTTACTGCCGTTGAACGTATGGAAATGCTCCGCGAGGTTACTGCTGATATACCTAATGTTGTGGTTGACTGTTATGACGGTCTTTTGGCAGATTATGCACATCAGGTTTCGGCAGGTGCAATTGTAAAGGGTCTTCGTGCTATGTCTGACTTTGAGTATGAATTTCAGATGGCACTGACTAATAAAAAACTTAATTCTAATGTTGAAACGGTTTTCTTGACAACTAAAGCAGAAAATATGTACTTGAGTTCAAGTATGGTTAAGGAAATCGGTCGCATGGGCGGGGACATAAGTGAGTTTGTTCCCGAAACTATCCACGATGCAATTTTAAAAAGAATTAAACCGAAAGGAAGTAAAAGTTATGAATATGGATGATTTAATGGAACAGTTGGACGAAGTGCTTGAAAGTAGCTTCAAAATGCCCGGCAAGCGTGTTGTTGTTGATGTTGAAAAGGTCAGAGCTATCATTGACGATATGCGTATGACCATGCCGACCGAAGTTAAGCAGGCTAAAGGTATCGTTGCTGACCGTGCCGATATTATCAATAACGCGAAGCGTGAAGCTGATAATATTATCCGTGTGGCAGAGGAACGTGCTAAGGCTATGGTTGCTCAGGAAGAAATCACAAAGCTTGCACAGGCAAAAGCAGGAGAGGTTTTGGCAGCTGCTCAAAAAAAGAGTCGCGATATGCGTAAAGCCGCTCAGGATTTTGTTGACGATTTAATGCTTCGTTCTGATGAAATGCTCACTGCTAATCTTAACGAGATTAAGAAGACTCGTGCTGCTCTCCGTCAGCAGATTCCGCAGGCTTCCGGTAATCAAGGTGAGTAATTTTAATACTTGCATATTTTAAAAATAAGGTTTAAAATAGTGATACAGTTTAACTGTATCACTATTTTTTTAGTCGAGGTGAAATAATGCCCGGTCCGATAACACATTTGCAAGTTGCCTTTTATTATAATGAAAGACAAGAGAAAAAGTATCCTGCTGAGATATATTTAGGCAGTATAAGTCCCGACAGTGTTAATGTTGACGGTTTTGCGCCGAAAGAAAAACGTTGGCCTGCTCATTTAAGGGATGCCGATTTAAAGGTTTGGCTTAAAAATGCCCAAGATTTTTATGAATTAAATAAAGGTAAGACAGATGAGGCATTTTTGAGAGGGTATATTATACATTTAGTGACCGATATTGTTTGGGATGCTTATTTTAATGATGAAATTTATAAAAAGCTCTTGTCTATTGGCGTAAATTATGAAAATCTTAAGGATGAACGTTGGAACGAACTTTACGGTTATGAGCAACTGGAAGTGGGTTTGGAATGGTATAATGAGGTTTTAGAATGTGTCAAGTCGGCTAAAACCATTGAAATTGGTACATTAAAGGCAGAAGAAATTGAAATTTTAAGAGAAACTGTGATTTTTAACCGTTTGCAAAAGGGGAAACAGCCAAAATTTGTAAATAAAGAGCTTATGTCTTGCCTTTTTGCAAAGGTTTTCCAGGTTGCAGAACAGATTTTCAAATAAATTAAAGTAAATTTTGAAAAAATATTTAAATTTTAGCCCCGAAATTTATACTTTTATGGGAATGAAACCCTAAAAAGTGTAATTTCGGGGCATTTTTTGGTGTTATTTAAACCGATTTTGCCTAAAAAGTGAAATTTCGTCACAAAAAATCGTTGGTTTGCACAATTTTTCCGCTTTTCCGAAGTAAAGCAAAGCAGTGTTTTTCTAAAAAATTACAATCTTGTAACCACTTTTTTGCCATAAAAGCGGGCTCACTTTCGTCATTTTGCACAAAGGGTATACACACCCAATGGTTGACTTATTGTATTTTTTGCTTATAATAGGTATTACCGCGTTAAAAGAACGCGTATACTACGTTTGAAAAGGTTACAGATTTGTATTGTGAACAATATGTCACATTTGTAACTTACATACGGTTAATCCGTAATTGCTTTGTGCTTGGCTGTCAGCCAAAGCTTAAAATATTGACGGCGAATGGAGAATTACATGTTAGAAAAAATCATAGGCTTTGTAAATGGCCTGACTTCCAAAAAGGTCTTAAGAACTGTGTTCTTGGCCGCTTCAATCATTTCGATTGCAGTAGGTTATGTTACAGTTGACGGCTTTTCGGTAGTTTACCGTGATGAGTTCCATCATGTTAATACCACAATGGACGCTGCATCTACAACTGTTGATACTAATGATATAGTTGAAAATGTCGAGTCTGAGGATGTAGAGGATGCACCCTTGCTTGGAATGTTCAGCTCTACCAAGTATGTTATGAGCCCTGTAACTGTTACCACTACACAAGAGGTTGTTACCGAAACCATAAAGCATGGTTACAAAAAAGTATATAGCGATAAGCTTTATAAAGGTGAGTCTAAGACCACTGACGGTGAACACGGCGAGAAAAAGGTTACCTATTCAGTTGTTACTCTTAACGGTATTGAAGTAAGCCGTGAAGTTGTTGAAGAAGTAATTATTAAAGAGGCTGTAAGTCAGGTTGAAACAATCGGCACTTTACGCCGCCCCGGTGACCCAATTAAAACCAGCGAAGATGTTAAGGCTATTTCAACTTTAAAGCCGAAGGAACCGATTGCACTTGACAAAAACGGTAAGCCGGTTAACTATACAAAGGTTATCACCGGTAAGGCCACTGCATATTGCAATCACTGTGACGGAAACTCGACTGCTTATTACGGTAAGAACTCAGCACGTCCCGGCTATATTGCAGTTAACCCGAAGATGATTCCTTACGGAACTAAACTTTATATTGTAACACCCGACGGTAAGAGAACTTACGGTTATGCTATTGCGGCTGATACGGGCGGTTTCGCAAAAAAGAATCCTCAAAAAACTGTTGCTGACCTTCGTATGTATTTTAGTGGTTCTAAATGTCAATGCGGTAGTTTTTGGGGTCGTAGAAACGTGGAAATTTATATTTTGAAGTAATTTAAAAAGGACAGATGCGTTGCACAAGTCCGTTAAAAACGGACAATAGAAAAAAAGGATCTCCTATGGTAGAATTAAAACACTACCATAGGAGGTTTTATTATGCCTAGAAAATATGAAAAAGTACAAGAATTATTGCCTATCGTAAAAGAATTGGTTA
>JAZRQE010000033.1:0-32480 GCA_045649545.1 Acutalibacteraceae bacterium | reverse complement strand
TAAAATAATGTTTAACTAATATTTAACCTATCTTAACTCCGTAAACCTTTTGACCGCGTGTACCTATTACCAACATATTGTTAAATACCGCAGGAGATGCCTCAATATTGCCACCCAAATTAATCGAATTCAAGGTTTCTCCAGTTTTGCCGTTAATAAACTTAACGTTACCACCGCTATCGCAAAGAATGAGGTATCCTTCATTATTATCATCATACACTGCTACGGGTGAACTCCACGAATAACGGCTCATTATTTCTTCCCAGACAATCTCGCCCGTTTCGGTATTAAGTGCCACAAGCGAGCCTTTAGAATAGCCGTTAATCTTAGCTATCGGATAAATAATCAAGCCTTCCAAATTCGTGCCGTATTTACCCAACACGGGCGAACCTAATACACCACCCGAAACCATTTTGTCATAGTTTATGCCGTCAAAACACTTTTCCCAAATTTTAGCACCGGTTGAAGCGTCAAGTTTAATGATATAACACTTATCCCCCAGCCTTTCGGTTGAACAAGCGGTATAAAGATATCCCTTACCGTTTTCCCAAGAGAAAACGGGAGTTGCATTGGTATCGTCATAAACCTTTTGAGCCCATTTGAGTTTCATTGTGTTAACATCAACACAAAAAAGCATACCGCTGTTATCGGCAACATAAACGTAATTTTCAACCAACACTGCACTCGACTCATAACCATAAGTTCCGCCCAATGAGGTCTTATATCTTGCCATTACCGGCTCCGAAGGGTCAATCGACAGAGTTCCTGCTGACTTATCGTATTTAGTGTTGAGTTTAATTGTATAAAGCAGTCCGTTTTCACCCGGCCAAATTAAAGTATCGGTTTCGGCGTGGACTAACGGAGACGAGTCAAACGCACGCCACGGACGTAAGTTGAAACTTTCACTATGACCGCGTTGGTACATAATAGAACAATCCAAAAGGTTGATAATAAACATTCTCGGATACTTGCCTTCTGCGGTTTTATCGCCCGAGCCAACATAAAGTATAGGATAACCGCGAGGGTCTAACGCACCTGCTCCCTTAAACGCCATACCCATATTAAGCGGGTCGCGGGTGTAAGAACCGTCGTCTAAATCATAGAAGTAAATTTTACCACTCATTGTGGCATAAATAACCTCTACCAAATCCTTTTTAGACTTCTTTTCGTCGTAAAGGTTCATTATTTTTTTAGTATCCTCATCCCACTGAACGATTAAAGGCTGACCCGTCCAACCCGAACCCGTCCAAGAACCACCGTCAGCTTTGGACAAAGAGCCTGTTTTCATTTCCCAACTTTGAGTTAAAGTTTTATTTGTTAAATCAGCAGTACCGTAAACTGCACCGGTACGGTAGTTGTCACCGCGGAAGGTAGCAACACCCGGTAATGAAAAATAAGGTGTTTTATTGGGGTTGCCGAAACTAATATTACCCTCACGTTCGAAAGAACTTGTAATTGCCTTATTTTTGATGATTTCCCACTTAACTTTCCAATTATTGGGGTCACTTTCCTCAACGTTTGCAACAGTGCCTAAAGTTCCATCGGGAACTTTAACGGGAGGCTTTTCATTACTTGAGGTGTCTAACGACACATCCGAAGCAGAAGAACTGCTTACAGTTGTATCAGGAGTTGGATGTTTTAAATTCTGTGAGAAAATTAAACACAAAATCGAAAGGCAGAGAGTCACTGCGGTTGCGGCGTAGCCAACACCGATAACTGCCTTGCGGGTAAACTTTAATTTGCGATGAGCACCTGCGGCTCTTTTCTTTTTAACAAAGACAACTGTGAAATATATACTTTCAATAAGCAAAACAACATCAATCACGAACACCGCAATCAAAGTGGGCAGCATTAATTGACGGCTTTCGTTAATATAAGCCACCAACGCCGTAATGCACAATGCTGCACTTAATAATGCTGTATAAACAATTGTCATTAATTTTTTCATTTTGCACCTCTGATTTTGAAAATCCTTTGTCTGACGTTATAATGATTATAGAATGTCGAAACGCCTTAAAGCGTTCCGACAAGCGATTATATCGGCTTTTGCCAATTCAAATAATAAAAATTTGAATTGGCTCGATATTCATTGCAACGGTTAAAGTCAAATTTTCAAAGAAAATTTGTGACCAAATCTAAGATTTGGTGTCGAAATAGTGCTTTTAAACACTATTTCGACTTTCTATAACCGTTATAACAACAACGTCGCAAAAAGTCAATAAAAGTTACAAGATTGAGTTAATTTACACCTTATATTATATATTGTATGCGTTCAAAATTCAACAACCAAACTGACCTAAACCGAAAATTCATATTTTTTCACTATAAACTGACAAAGGTACTTGAAAAACAATCAAAATATGGTAAAATAAAGTGTAAATTATTTATTTAAAGGAGTTCCTTATTATGTCAAAAGAATTTTTAGTTGAAATTTCCGCACGTCACGTTCATGTGACCAAAGAGACCCTCGAAACCCTTTTCGGTGCAGGCTATGAGCTTACCCCTAAAAAGGACCTTTCTCAACCCGGACAGTTTGCCTGCGAAGAGAGAGTAACCGTTGTCGGCTCTAAAAAAGAACTTGCCGGCGTTTCAATCCTCGGTCCCTGCCGTCCTGCAGACCAGGTTGAGTTGTCTGCTACCGATGCACGTGCTATCGGTGTTGCAGCACCTATCCGTGAGTCGGGCGACGTTGCAGGTTCAGGTGCTTGCAAACTCGTAGGTCCTTGCGGTGAGGTTGAACTCAAAGAGGGCGTTATGGTTGCAAAGCGTCATATACATATGACCCCCGAAGATGCCGAAGTTTTAGGCGTTAAGGATGCTGAAATTGTTAACGTTAAGCTTGACACCAAAGACCGCAGCCTTATTTTCGGCGATACCGTTGTTCGCGTAAGCCCCAAGTATGCCTTGGCTATGCACGTTGATACCGATGAAGCTAACGCAGCCGCAATTCCCGGAAGCTGCATGGCTACTATTGTTAAATAATTGAACCCTTTAGGACTTTATCTGCACGTTCCGTTCTGTTTTTCTAAATGTGCATATTGTGACTTTTATTCTTTTAAAGCAGACGAGCTTGACTTTGACCGTTATACCGACACACTTTGTGAGCATTTAAAGTTAGCCGGCAAACAATTAAACCGCCCTGCCGATACGCTTTATATCGGCGGCGGAACGCCGAGCCTTTTAGGCGGTAAGCGAATTGCTCGTTTAGTCACTGCCGCAAAAGAAAATTTCGGTTTAAACAATGCTGAAATTACAGTAGAATGTAACCCGAAAGAGTATTTAGCAGAGGATTTTCATTTAATGGCAAAGGCCGGTGTAAACCGTTTGTCGTTAGGTGTGCAATCGGCAGTCGACCGTGAACTGAAAGCACTTTCCCGCAGGCATAGAAACCCTGACGTTATCCGTTCGGTTAAAGATGCAAAAAATGCGGGGATACACAACATTTCACTTGATTTGATGTTAGGAATACCTCATCAAACCTTTGAGTCGTTAAAGCAATCGCTCAGATTTCTGCTTTCTTTAGAGCCGACACATATTTCGGCATATATCCTAAAAATCGAGCCGAACACTCGGTTTGGACAGGCTGACGTTTCAACACTTTCTCTGCCTGACGAAGACAGAACGGCTGAGATGTACTTATATGTGTCGGAATACTTAAAGCAAAACGGGTTTGAGCATTACGAGATTTCCAATTTCGCAAACCTTGGCTACCGTTCACAGCACAACACAAAATACTGGCTGTGCCAAGAGTATTTAGGGTTAGGCCCTGCGGCATACTCCTATATTAACGGAAAACGGTTTAGTTTTGGGCGTGATACAGAACAATATCTCACCTCACCCATTGTTACACACGACGGTGAAGGTGGAGATTTTGAGGAATACGTTATGCTTCGCTTAAGATTAAGTGACGGTATTGACCGTTATGAACTTGAAAAGCATTACGGCAAGCAAAAGGCAGATTTAACCTTCAAAAAAGCAGAAAATTTAAAAAATTCGGGGTTAATTAAATTGACCGACAACCGTTTAAGTTTGACGGTTAACGGATTTTTGGTTTCCAATACAGTTATAGGTAAACTATTGTTTTGAATGAAAATATGAGGTGGAAAAATGAAAAAGTTTTTTGCAGATTTCAAAGCATTTATCAGCAAGGGTAACATCCTTGATATGGCAGTCGGTGTTGTAGTCGGTGGTGCTTTCAGTAAAATCGTATCCTCTTTAGTTGCTGATATCATAAACCCGCTTATCGGTCTTGCTACCGGCAGTGTTCAGCTGTCTGATATGCAGTTTATTCTTCAGCCGGAAGTTGTTGACGAGGTTACCAAAGAGGTCACCCAAGCTGAAATCGCCCTTAAATACGGTAACTTTTTACAAATGGTTATCGACTTTTTGATTATCGCATTCTCAATTTTTGTTATTTTGAGAATTATGATGAACGCACAGAAAAAATTAGAGTCTTTAAAGAAAAAGGAAGTTGTTGAAGAAACTCCCGCAGAGCCGACAACCAAGGTTTGTCCTTTCTGCCAGAGTGAAATTTCCATTAAGGCAGTAAAGTGCCCGCACTGTACTTCAAAGCTTAAGGATTAATTTTAATTAGAAATGCAAGTCAAGTTTTCAAAATTATCATCTAAAATCAAAGCCGAGCTGACGCTGAAAAGAATTATTTTCATAATCGTCGGCTCGGCGATTTTTACTTTCGGCATACACAACATTCACTCGCGTGTTGATATTACAGAGGGCGGTATAATCGGACTTATGCTTTTAATTGAGCATTGGACCGGTCTGTCCCCTGCTCTTATTACGCCTATTTTGGATTGCTTGTGTTACGCATTAGCCTTTAAATTTTTAGGCAGTGGTTTTATTATTGTCTCAGCCGTTTCGACACTGACTGTTTCTGTATTTTATAAACTTTGGGAATTATTGCCGTTTATGTTGCCTGATTTGAGTGATTTGCCTCTTTGGCAGCGGTTTTGGGTGCCTTATTTGTCGGTGTCGGTGTTGGGTTAATCATACGCCACGGCGGTTCAAGCAGCGGTGACGACGCTTTAGCGTTAATCATCTCAAAATTTGCCAAATGCAAATTAGCCTTCGCGTATATGTTCACCGATTTCACTGTTTCAGCACTGTCGCTGACGTATATCCCATTAAAACGCATTGCATTTTCGCTTATAGCCGTAACACTGTCGTCATTATTAGTCGAGTTTGTGCAAAAGTTCAAACTGCAAAAGAAATAACTTTTATTTAACTGAAAAAAGGGTTGACAAGTGTCATTAGTTATGTTAAAATCTTTAAGCGTCAAGAAAGACGGCGATAAAATCACCGCTTGCTTTTACGTATACGGAGAGGTATCGAAGTGGTCATAACGAGGCGGTCTTGAAAACCGTTTGGGGGCAACCCCACAAGGGTTCGAATCCCTTCCTCTCCGCCAGTAAGGTTTTACCTGCTTTGCAGTAAAATAAATATAGAACATTAAGTTCAACAATTTGGAGTAGTACTCAAGTTGGTGAAGAGGTACCCCTGCTAAGGGTATAGGTCGGGTAACCGGCGCAAGAGTTCAAATCTCTTCTACTCCGCCAGAAAATAACCACCTTTAGTCATGTAGACAAAAGGTGGTTATTTTCAACTAAATCCGTCCTGTTGGACGGGATAAATCCACTGGCAGTGGATGAAATCACTGTGTGATGAAATCCGACTTCGTCGGGAGAAGGACGGATTTAATTTCATCTGCAAAGCAGATTTCATCCGAGCAGAGCGAGGATTTCATCGCGTTTACGCGATTTCATTGAAAATCAAAAATATTTGTGATATAATCCTCATAAAGAGGTGATTTCTATGGCAGAAAATAAACTTGCAGATATGTCAACCGAATATGCGGTCAAGATTTTGAATTTAACTGGCAACATTAAAGGTCATTATTCTTTGGCAAATCAACTTGAACGAAGTGGAACAAGCATCGGTGCAAACATCAGAGAAGCTAAGTATGCTCACAGCAAGGCCGATTTTGTTGCAAAATTACAAATATCTCTCAAAGAATGTTATGAAACTGAGTATTGGATAGAGATTGCACAAAAAGCAAATATTATTTCTGACGAGACTGCGAAGAATATTATGCATGAGTGTGGTTCGATTCGCAGGATGTTAATTGCTTCAATCAATACCGCAAAGGAGAATGCGAAATGAAAAAGCTTTTGACATGCGATATACCTTTGCTTACTCCTTCCGGAAAAGTTCTTGTTCCAATACAAATTATCTATGACGATAAAGAAGTCATAGATAACCCTACATCTGAAATTATTTTACACTATAATGAAAATGAGTATAAAGGACTTGGCGAGGATTTTCTTTGGACTGACACACTTGCTGATTTAGAAATAAAACTCCCTGAAGGTGTTACATTGGCTTGTTGTATGACTTGTCAACACGGGAACATGTGTCCTTATGGTAATATCGAAAACCAACTGTTTTGCACGAAAGATATTCATATAAACAGCAAAGAAGATGTATGTAACCTGTTTGACCAAACAAATCCGTTTGAAGAGCGTCCTGTTGCTTCACTTGATTTTTGCGAAGATTATGTACATCAAGACAATGGTCATTACACATATAATGACTACTTATATCAACTAAACAAGAAGAAAACAAAACGTTGAGAAAGCCACACTACTTTTGGCCGTTTTTACCTTACATATACTACTTTTAGTCACTCGCTCACACCAAAAAGCACATCGCTTTCGCGATGTGCTTTTTGATTTTATGTGTATATTTTACAAAATCACAAATCAAGCCAGTTAAACGGTTCGGACACATCCAAACCATCGGTTGAGTGCTTGTATCCTTCAGCATCTTCATAGTACGGGCTTGTTGAATATCCTTCGGCATCGGTCGTATGCACGGCATAGTCAATACCACCAACGTTTGTATATGAACTATTGTAAACACTTGTCGGCAAATCGTCGTCATATGACGTACTGCCTGAAGAATAATCATAACTTGATGAGCCGGAATACGAACTTGACGAGCCGTACGACGAGCTTGAAGAAGACGAGCCTGAATATGATGAAGAAGAACCCGAATAAGAACTTCTGTAGCTTGAGGAATAAGACTTTTCTTCACGAGCCTTTTTAATTATCGCGAGAATTATAAGCAATAAAACCAATCCGCCTGCTACAATAAGCAAAATCTTTGTGGTAGTTGCCAGATACATTTTCGTGGACACTGTTCCACATAAAACACAGGTATGTTTTTTCTCACCGATATTAAAAGTGGATGCTTCATCTGTAATCGACCATTCATTATAACTATGGTCAAGTTTTGGCAAAACTTCGCTCACAACTTTACTTTTACAAACCGAGCATTTCTGCACTCTTTCACCCTTATTCTTACAGTCCGGCTCAACCGTTGTTTCCCACGGCAAAAGTTCACTGTGCAAATCACATTCAAACGAGACAGCAACGGTATATTTATCCTTTGAAAAACCGTTGGTTAACGGGTTTCCGCCGGATATTTTAGATATTTTCAAATAATATGTACCTTCCTCTGAAACACTGACAGAGAAGTCGGTCGGGTCGCGTCCGGAAAGTGTACCCTCGTTAAGGACTTTTTTACCGTCGGTATCATAAACCGTTGCATACCAACAGTACACATAAGCACCGCTTGCCTCATGGGTAAAATTAAACAACAATTTACCTTCACCCAAAGATGAGAACTTGTACCAATCTACATCCTTTTCAGAAGAAAGCTTGCCGGTGATTGCAGTACTTAACTCTATTTTATTTGCTTTACTTTTTTTATTATTATTTTCCTTTTCAGACACAACCTTTACTTCTTCTGTTTCGGTCTCTTTTGCCAAAACAGTAGTCCCTGTGCCTAAAACAAGAATAACTATTAACAGTGAAACAACTGTAACAACAAATTTTTTACAAACACTCATTCCCAGTTCCCTCCTCAAATTTATTGTAAATCACTGTTTAAAAAAAGTCAACATTCAAATGTTCAAAGGGCTTAATTTATACAACAGATTAATACAAGAACGTCGAAAATACACGTTAAATGAAATGTTTTGTGCAAAATATACAAATTTTATCCTAAACTTTCCCTGAGGTAAATGGAAATATACTAAATTTGGTATTGATTTTTTCAATTGACATTGCTAAAATAGTATTAGGAAGATTTTAACAACTTAAATTGGATAAACTATAGTTATTGCAATTTTTTAAGGGTCGGAGTGAGAATATGGATTTAAACGCAAAACTACAACAATTTGCAGAAGGTATGTGCTTTGACGCTTACACCTTTTTAGGCTGTCATACCGAGAACGGTAAAACCGTCTTTAGGGTTTGGGCACCTAACGCTGAAAGCGTCAGTGTTACAGGTGACTTTTGCGATTGGGATGACACCCGCTACAATATGTTTCATATAGGAGGCGGCGTCTTTGAGGGTATTGTCGAAAAATTACCGGAATATTCCGTATACAAGTACAGTATAAAATCTAAAGACGGAAAAGTCACTTTAAAAAGCGACCCTTATGCATATCATTTTGAAACTGCACCGCAAAACGCCTCCAAAGTTTATGATATTGAAGGCTATACTTGGCGTGATAGCAAATGGATAGACGGCAAGAAAAACGGCGACATATATTCAAGCCCCGTAAACATTTACGAAGTTCACGCAGGTTCTTGGAAGCGTTATGCCGACGGCAACTGCTTCAACTACAAGGATTTTGCGAAAGAACTTGCGAAATATGTAACTGAAATGGGGTATACTCACATTGAGTTGTTACCCATTATGGAGCATCCGTTTGACGGCTCTTGGGGATATCAGGTCACAGGTTATTATGCTCCTACCTCCCGCTACGGCACACCTAAAGACTTTATGGAGTTTATTGATATTATGCACGAGCATAATATCGGTGTTATAGTTGACTGGGTACCGGCACACTTCCCTAAAGACGAGTTTGGTTTATACCATTTTGACGGCGGACCTTGTTACGAATATCCCGACCCCAAAAAGGGCGAACATAAAGAATGGGGCACTCAAGTTTTCGACTACGGTCGCGGAGAAGTTTTGAGTTTTCTAATTTCAAACGCGATGTTCTGGCACGAGAAATACCATATTGACGGCATCCGTGTTGATGCTGTTGCCTCAATGCTTTATCTCGACTACAACCGTAAAGATGGCGAATGGATTGCCAATCAGTACGGCGGTAAAGAGAATTTAGAGGCTATTGAGTTTTTAAAAAGACTCAATATGGCGGTATTCGGAAAACACCCCAACACAATGATGATTGCCGAAGAATCAACCGCATGGCCAATGGTCACCCACCCTGTTGACAAAGGTGGTTTGGGCTTTAACTTTAAATGGAACATGGGTTGGATGAACGATACATTGCGATATATGTCGCTTGACCCGATTCACCGCAAATACAACCACGACAGTTTAACATTCTCATTCTTCTATGCGTTCTCGGAAAACTTTGTGCTACCGATTTCACACGATGAGGTTGTTCATGGCAAATGCTCGCTCATAAACAAAATGCCGGGTGATTATAACGATAAATTTAAAGGCTTGCGTGCCTTCTACGCTTATATGATGGCACACCCCGGTAAAAAGCTTTTGTTTATGGGTACTGAATTTGCACAGTTTATTGAATGGAACTTCAGTCAAGAGCTTGATTGGTTACTCTTGGGCTATGAAAAACACCAGAAAATGCTGGATTTCGTTAAATCATTAAATAAATTCTACAAAGACAACGCCGCGATGTGGCAGATTGACTACTCGTGGGAAGGTTTCTCGTGGATTTCCAATGATGACCGCGACCAAAGTATTATCGCATTTAAACGAACTGACCGCGACCAAAACGATGTAATTGTTGTTTGCAACTTCGTTCCCGTAACGCGTGAGAATTATAAACTCGGATTACCTGAATACGGTGAATATGAGCTTGTATTTAATACCGACAGTGCCGATTTCGGCGGTGACGGTATTGAAGCAAAAAGACTTATAAAAACCTCTTTAGAACCTATGCACGGATTCCAACAGTCAAGTGAGTTTACAATCCCCGCAATGTCGGTTATGTATTACAAATTAAAACGTAAATTAAAGCCGGTAAAAGCTTTGACAAAAACAACTAAAAGGAGTGACAAGCTTTGAAAAAAACAGAGTGTGTCGCCATGCTATTAGCAGGCGGTCAAGGAAGTAGGTTGGGTGTACTCACTCAAAGGATAGCCAAGCCTGCCGTACCCTATGGCGGTAAATACCGTATTATTGACTTTCCCCTTTCAAACTGCACAAATTCAGGCATTGATACCGTAGGTGTTTTAACACAGTATCAACCACTTGAATTAAATGATTACATCGGTTCGGGCAAACCTTGGGATTTAGACCGTTCCGATGGCGGCGTGCATATCCTGCCCCCTTATCAAAACAACAAGGGCGGCGATTGGTACAAAGGTACAGCTAACGCAATTTATCAGAACATTCCGTTTATTGAGCGTTATGACCCCGAATATGTGCTAATTCTTTCGGGCGACCACATCTACAAAATGGATTACAGCGATATGATTGAACAGCACAAAACTTCGGGTGCTGACTGCACAATCGCCGTAATTGAGGTGCCGATGGAAGAGGCTTCCCGTTTTGGTATTATGAACGCAAACCCCGACGGAACTATTTATGAGTTTGAAGAAAAACCAAAAACACCAAAGTCCAATTTGGCTTCAATGGGCATCTACGTATTTTCTTGGGATAAACTTAAAAAATATCTTGAAAAAGACGAGGCTGACCCCAACTCTTCTAACGACTTCGGTAAAAACATCATACCCAATATGCTTAACGACAAGCAAAAAATGGTAGTTTACCGTTTTGCAGATTATTGGAAGGATGTCGGTACAATCGATTCCCTTTGGGAAGCCAACCTTGATTTGCTTAACCCAAAAGTAGAGCTTGACCTTTCCGACCCGAAATGGAGAATTTATTCCCGTACACCTAACGCACCCCCGCAATATATCTCAGACACCGCAAAAGTACAGAACTCGCTTATTACCGAGGGCTGTGACGTTTCAGGTACTGTTGATTTTTCAATTTTATTTGAAAGTGTTACTATTGAAGAAGGTGCAGTTGTTAAAGACTCGCTCATTATGCCGGGTGCTACAATTAAGAAAAATGCCTCGGTACAGTATGCAATTGTTGCCGAAAACGTAGTTATTGATGAGGGGGCTTCTATCGGTGAGCGTCCCGAAGACGTGACCGACCTTACCAAGTGGGGCGTTTCGGTTGTCGGTGCGGGACTTTATGTAGGCAAGAACGCCAAAGTCAGTGCCGGTGTTATGATTAGAGAAAACATTAAGGACGGTGACAAGCAATGAGAAAGAACACCTGCTTAGGAATAGTATTCCCCAACGCTCACGATGATTTAATGGGTGAAATGACCGAAAAACGTTCAATGGGTTCACTTCCCTTCTGCGGACGTTACCGTATTATTGACTTTGCTTTATCAAACCTTGTTAATGCCGGTATCTCTAAAGTTGGTATGGTTACAAAGGCTAACTATCAGTCATTAATGGACCACATCGGTACCGGTAAGGCTTGGGATTTGGATAGAAAAAGTGGCGGCTTGTTCTTCCTTTCACCTTATTCCAACACCGAAGCTAAGGTTTATACCGGACACGTTGATGCACTCTTCGGTGCGATGGACTTTTTGAAAAAATCGGTTGAACAATACGTTGTAATGTGCGACGGCGATGTTATTACCAATATTGATTTAAGCAAAATGATTGACCGCCATATTGAAAGCGGTGCGGATATTACTATCGCTTATAAAAAGGGTGTAATGCCTGCTAACCACCACGATGTTATGAACTTTAATTTGGACGGCGACAAGGTTATCGACATTAATTTTGCGGCATTTGATAAAGCCGACTGCAATATAAGTCTTGATATCGCTATCCTTTCACGAGAGTTATTAATTGACATTGTAAACGAAGGTCATGCACATAACTACACTAGTTGGGCTCGCGAAATCCTCAATCCCAATATTACAAATTTTGATATTAGAGCATATGAAATTAAAGAATACTCGGCTATTATGGACAGTCCCGAGACCTATGTCAAAACCACTAATGACGTCGTAAACTGTCCTGAAGTCAGACGTCAGTTGTTCTGCAAAGAACGTCCTGTTTTTACTAAAACACGTGACGATATGCCCACGGTTTACGGACTCGACAGTGAGGTTAACAACAGTATTATTGCAGACGGTTGTGTTATTGAAGGTACAGTTAAAAACAGCGTTTTGTTCCGCGGTGTTAAGGTTGGTAAAGGTGCAGTAATTGAAAACAGTATCATTATGCAGGATTCGGTTATTGAGGATAATGTTGACCTTCAGTGTGTCACATTAGATAAAAAGGTTAAAGTGACTGCCGGCAAAACCTTACGTGGCACACCTACCTATCCTATCTACATCCGCAAAAACGCTCAGGTTTAAGATATAGGAGAGAATTATGAAAGTATTATATGCAACGAGTGAAGCCTATCCTTATGCTATGTCCGGCGGTTTGGCCGATGTAGCAGGTGCTTTGCCCAAAGCCTTACGAAAAAGACTTATCGGTTGTCGCGTCGTTTTGCCTTTATACGAAGGTATCAGTGACGAGCTTCGTGCCAATATGCAGTTTATAACAAGCATTACTGTTCCGGTTGCTTGGCGTAGACAATATTGCGGAATATTTGAAGCAAAGCACGACGGTGTTATTTATTACCTGCTCGACAACCAGTATTACTTCAAACGCGGCGGTCTTTACGGACATTATGACGATGCAGAGCGTTTCGCCTTCTTCTCTCGTGCCGTACTTGAAATGATACCGCACATCGGCTTTACACCCGATATTATCCACTGTAACGACTGGCAAACGGCGTTAATCCCTGTTTTCCTTGATACACTTTACAGAATGGTTGACCAGTATAAAAATATTAAAACTGTATTTACCATTCACAATATTCAGTATCAGGGAAAATACGGTACCGAGCTTATCGGTGATGTCTTAGGTTTACCGCCTGAAGCTGCCCATTTGGTTGAATATGACAACTGCGTCAACCTTATGAAAGGTGCTATTGAATGTGCGGACCGTGTAACCACCGTAAGCCCAACCTACGCCGGGGAAATTAAAGACCCTTGGTTTGCTCACGGACTTGACGGAATTATCCGTGACCGTTCATTCAAATTGTGCGGCATTGTCAACGGAATTGATGTTGACGTTTATAACCCTGCTACCGATATCCATCTTTGGGAAAACTACAGCATAGAGGATACAAGCGGAAAGCTTACCAACAAACGTGAACTTCAAAAGATGTTCGGGTTACCTCAACGTGACGATGTGCCAATTATCGGTATGGTCACCCGCCTTGTTACACACAAAGGACTTGATTTGGTTAAATTTGTATTTGACAGCATAATCGCACAAGACGTTCAGGTTGTAATATTAGGCAGCGGCGAGTGGGAATTTGAAACCTATTTCCACTCTCAAATGCAAGCACACCCTGATAAGGTTGCATTGAAGCTGGGCTTTATTCCCGATTTAGCACATAAAATTTATGCCGGTGCAGATATATTCCTAATGCCGTCCAAGAGCGAGCCTTGCGGCTTGGCACAGATGATTGCACTTCGTTACGGCACAATTCCGATTGTACGTGAAACAGGCGGTCTTAAAGACACTGTTTCAGACAGTGGCGATAACGAGGGCAACGGCTTTACATTCCGCTCCTATAACGCACACGATATGGCTCATACCGTTTACCGTGCAGTTGAAGGCTATAAAAACCGCGAAGGCTGGGAAGTTCTCAAAAAACGTGCTATGGCTTGCGACAATAGTTGGGGCAAATCAGCAAGTGCATACATTAAAATGTATAAAGAAATTTTAGGTAAATAGTTAAAATTATCACCCGAAAGTGAGTTCACTTTCGGGTGATTTTTTAGTTGAAACATTTTATAATATACTGTATAATAAAACATATTCGATTTCATTCAGAGGTTAGTTATGACAGTTTCTTTCAGTACATTAGGTTGCAAAGTTAATCAGTATGAGTCTGAGGCTCTTGCCGAAATTTTTGAGGCAAAGGGTTTTACTATCCTACCCTCAGGTGAAACTGCTGACATTATAATCGTGAATTCCTGCACCGTAACCGCTGAAAGTAACCGCAAGGTAAGGCAGACTGTCAGAAAACTCCGACGTAAATCACCCGACGCATTGATTGTACTGACCGGATGTATGGCACAAGCCTTTCCAAAAGATTGCGAAGAGATTAAAGAGGCTGATTTAATCATCGGCAACTCGCACTACGATACTTTACCCGACTTATGTATAAGTGCTTTAAGCGAGAAACCTGACCGCATTTGTGTTGTACAGCACGAAAAGGTATATACCGACATCGGTGTATCAAAATTGACCGAGCACACACGCGGATACATTAAAATTGAAGACGGTTGCAACCGTTTTTGCTCGTACTGTATAATTCCCTATGCCCGTGGTCGCGTTCGCTCAAGGTCATTAGAATCAATAAAAAAAGAAGCGGAAAACTTAGCAGCGGCAGGATATAAGGAAGTAGTGCTGGTCGGTATTAACCTTTCGGCATTCGGGCTTGACACCGGTGACGAATTATGCGATGCAGTCCAAGTTGTATCAAGCGTTGACGGTATAAAACGTGTAAGATTAGGCTCACTTGAATGTGACCAAATAAGTGACGAAGCACTCGAAAAATTAGCGGCAAATGAGAAATTCTGCCCGCAATTCCACTTATCTCTGCAATCAGGTTGTGACAAGACCTTAAAGGAAATGAACCGCAAGTATGACACCGCTTTTTACCGCGATTTAGTCAAAAGAATACGAGCAAAATTTCAAAATCCTGCCATCACCACCGATATAATGGTGGGATTTATGGGTGAAACTGACGAGGACTTTAAAGAGTCTTGCGACTTTATGGAAGAAATCGGTTTTGCACGCTCACACGTGTTCGTTTATTCAGTAAGAGAAGGTACTATGGCCGCAAAACGTACCGATAAAGTAGAACCTCAAACTGCACAGCAACGTGCCAAACTAATGCAAAAAATATGCGAAAGCACCGAAAAGGCTTTTTTGAAATCACAAATCGGTACAGTAGTAAAGGTTTTGCTTGAAACCGAGGTTGACGGCGTTTGGGAAGGCTATTCAGAAAATTATACAAGAGTAAAAATCCCTGATTTGACTGCTACTGAAGGTGACATCGTCACCGTCACTATCACCGATACAGAAAGCGATTATTGTATTGGTAAAATTATAAGTTAACAAGAGAAAAGCGATGTAAAGCTTTACCTTTACATCGCTTTCATCTTATTCTCAATGTTATTTCACCTGTGTTTAAAGTTACACAGTCGTCAGACGTTTGAACAATCAGTCCACCATCTTGGTTTATATCAACCGCTATTCCCTCTTTATTGACACCGTCTTTGATAAAATACACTTCTTTGCCGATTACCATTGACTTTTCTTTGTATTCAGGCAAAAATGTGCGTTGCGGTAAGCCTTTTATTAACTCTAAAAGGTGTTTAACAATACTCAGAAGCAAATCATTTTTATCCACTGCACTTTTTAGTGAAGTAGCAGTGTTTTTTATTTCATCAGGGAATTCGTCAGTTGTTATGTTAACCCCAACGCCTATAATTATTGAGATTTTTTCACCCGTTACCGCCTCGGTTAAAATCCCTGAGACCTTTTTATTATCAACAAAAATATCGTTTACCCATTTAATTTTAGGTTTCAAATCGGTCAGTTCTTCAATTGCACGCACCACCGCTACTGCTGCGGCAGAAGTCACCGTCACACTGTCATGAAAGTGAGTTTGCGGCTCGTACACAAACGACATATACAGTCCTGTTTTATCGGGTGAATAAAACTGCCGCCCCATTCTGCCCTTTCCTGCAGTTTGGGTATCAGCCACAATAATTAACGGCAATTTTGCACCCGATTTTATCTGACGCTTCGCCTCAAGGTTGGTAGAGTCGATGACGTCATAATGCAATACGCTAATCCCGCTACCGTTACCTACAGAAATACTATTAAGTTTTTTATCCACCGACTCACCTCCTACATTTTTAAAAAATCGGAGCATAATTTCTTATGCTCCGATTCAAATTTTCGTGGAATTATGCCCACCACATCTCGCCTGCAGTTTCTTCGATAATCAAGTTCTTTAAGAAGCCTGCTGCCTTTTCAAGACCCTCGGTTTTGCTCATCAAAGCATCCTCATGCTCAATGCTTATTGCATAATCATAACCATTGGTCTTTAATGCACTGATAATATCTCTCCAGAAAGCCTCATCATTGCCGTAACCGACAGTTCTGAACAACCAAGAGCGGTTCTTTAAATCACCATAACTTTGGGTATCAAGCACACCGTTAACAGCGGTGTTATACTTATCAATTCTTGCATCTTTGGCGTGAACATGGAAAATAGCGTCGCCCATTTCGTTGATAACCTTAACGGGGTCCATACCCTGCCAAGCCAAATGGCTCGGGTCAAAGTTAGCTCCGAGTTCGGGACCTACAGCCTCGCGAATTTTCTTTAATGAATGGGTATTATAAACACAGAAACCGGGGTGCAACTCAAACGCAATTTTGTTAACACCGTGAGCCTTTGCAAACTCAACAGTCTTTTTCCAATAAGGAATTAAAACTTCGTTCCACTGCCAATCTAAAATAGCCAAGAAATCTTCCGGCCAAGGGCAGGTAACCCAGTTGGGGTACTTTGAGCCTTCAGAGTCACCCGGACAACCGGAGAATGTATTAATCTGATGAAGACCCATCTTTTCAGCCAACAAAATAGTGTTGCAAATAGCCTTATCGTACATTTCAGCAAGCTCTTTTTGAGGATGGACGGGGTTGCCGTGGCAAGAAAGAGCACTAACCTGTAATCCGTTATCCTTAATAATTGACATAAACTCATTAAACTTTGCTTCATCGTTAAGCAAAACTTCCGGGTCAGCATGAGCATTACCGGGATAACCGCCGCAACCGATTTCAATCATATCGCAACCGATTGACTTGAAATACTTACAAGCGTCAGCAAAAGGCATATCACTCATAAGTGTTGTAAAAACGCCTAATTTCATTTTAAATTACCTCCAAATCTCGGGTTAAACCCTTATAAATATATAATACTTTATGTAAAGAATTTTTTCAAGTACATTATTTATCTTTATTGTAAAATATTAAAGAATATGGTGTGCTTGTGCTATAATAGGGACAAAATTCATTTTATATTTATAATATGTCAAAAATATGATATAATTTCCATAATTCGAATTAACCAAAAGCGTTTTTGTTACACTATATTATTGAAAGCTTTCACAAGGGGACGGAAAATTCAATGGAACAAGCAAAGGCTTATGAAAAATTGCAAGAATGTTTAAAGGATATTTTCGCTTTTTCAATTTCAAGGGTTTATGATAAACAAGATGCGGAAGATTTAACCAATGATATTATTATAGCAGTAGTGACTTCTGTAAATCGCCTTGAAAATGATTCTGCTTTTTATGGCTATATGTGGAAAATTGCAGAGAATACCTTTAAGCAATATATCCGAAATAAAAACAAATCTAATGTTGTGTTTGATGAAAAATTCTGTGGTGTGTATTGGGAAACTCCCGAACAGAAATACATAGAGAATGAGGAAGTTGCAATTTTAAGGCGGGAGCTGACTCTATTATCTAAACAGTATAGAGAGGCTACTATTAAGTACTACATTGAGAATAAAAACTGTTCCCTGATTTCAAAAGAAATGAATATAAGTGAAGAGATGGTAAAATATTATCTTTTCAAAACAAGAAAAATTTTGAAAGAAGGCGTAAATATGAAAAGAAAATACGGTGAAAAAAGTTATAATCCAAGCAAGTTCGGCATCAACTTTTGGGGTAACGGAGGTAATTCTTATATATGGGAAACTTTTGAACGCAAATTGCCCGGAAATATTGTTCTTGCTGCCTACGAAAAACCCGTTACAATAGAGGAACTATCATTAGAATTAGGAGTTTCTGCTGCATATTTAGAAGATGAGCTTGAAATTTTGCTAAAATATAATTTCATTACCAAATCGGGAAATAAATACCAAACCAATTTTCTAATCTTTAAATCCGACTTTGAGGAAGAATTTAAGAAAAAAGTTCCAACGCTTGAAATCTGCAAATCGGCAACAGAGGAAATTAAAGTGTTTACGGAAAAACTTTTGCCGAAATATATAAGAAAAGATTTTGGGATAGAATTGAATGATAATGCATTAAGATGGTTTATTGTTAACATTGCCATGATAAACGCTTTAGGTGATTTTGAGGAAAATATATCGCAGGCAAAGTTTGGTGCGTACCCAAGACTTAATGCTACCTCATATGGCTTTGTTTATGGACATGATAATGATTATCAGTATGGTTATTTTGCTGGAATTTATGGCAGATGTGATAACAGTAAAAACACTGCATATTATTCCGCTGTGAATTATAATGTAATTAAAAATATCCAATGGTGGCAAGGTAGTTCGAGAGTTCGCTCTGATACACTCTGCGATGCGATATTAAAAAGAAATGTTACTGACTGTGCTTCACAAGAAGTTGTTGCACAACTTGTAAAAGAAGGAATGATAAGTGTTAAAGATAGCATATTAAACGCAAACTTTCCAACTCTGACAAGTCGAGAAAGTCATTATATTAGTGAAGAATTAAAGCCAATAACAGATATTATCGTTGGCTGTATGGAGGAAATTTGTAGCGATGCAGCATTACTTTTCAAAAATCATACACCAAAAGAGTTGAAAGAACATTGTGAGCAGTTGGCATATGTTCGTTATCAGGCGGATGCACTTGGAATTATCATTGAAAAACTCGTAGAAGACAAATTTTTAATCGTACCCGAAAAGAGAACAAATTTATGTATGTTTGGTGTAAAAAGAATTTCTGAAAAATAATGTTGTGTATTAATAATCTTTAGGTACGGCAGAAATAGCCGTCATACTTTTGACAAGTTTACTGCTTAAAAACAAAGTTTCTAACTGGATTTTCTTATGTATGATTTTCAATGTGTCGGTATGATTTTTGTCATACCATCAAAAATAGAGTTATCTCGTATTTTCGGGATAACTCTATTTGAATATATAACTTGAAAATTCTGATAAAAAATGGTATATTAAATTTAAGAAATTGCTTGTTGTTATGCGGATTTTTCAACTTGTGGAAATGACTTCCACAAGTTGAAATGGGAGCCTCCACTTGTCAGGGGAGGTGGCACGGCAAGCCGTGTCGGAGGGGTAGTTTTCTCTCCCTCAGTCAGCTTCGCTGACAGCTCCCTCGTCAGAGGGAGCCAAAGGGTGATTTGTCCCCAATTTGACACAAGCATATATTAAATTTAAGAAAACAAGAAAAGGATAACAATATGATTAAATTAGCCACTATCGGTACAAGTTGGATAACTAAAGCTTTTTTAATGAGTTGCGAGTTGCTGAAGACCAAATTCCAATTAACTGCCGTTTATTCGAGAAATTATGAAAAAGGGCTTGAGTTCGGCAAAAGTTTCGGTTGCGAAAGGGTTATTTGTGACCTTCAAAAATTAGCACTTGACCCCGAAATTGAAGCGGTTTATATCGCAAGTCCCAACGCTTTTCATTATTATCAAAGCAAACTGATGCTACAGAATAAAAAACACGTACTGTGCGAAAAGCCGATTACTGTAAAAACGCAAGAACTTGAGGAATTACAGGCACTTGCCAAACTCAACGGCGTTGTTTATATGGAAGCGATTATGGGACCACACCTTCCGGCGTGGGCAACAGTGGTTGATACAATTTCAGATTTGGGCAGAATCAGTCACGCAAGGTTTGATTTTTCTCAACGCTCAACCAAGCTTGACGGGTATTTACGAGGTGAACACCAAAACATTTTCGACCCAAAAATGGCAACCGGTGCTTTAATGGATTTAGGTATTTATTGCATATACCCTGCCGTTTGTTGGTTTGGTGAGCCTAAGGACGTTTACTCCTACTGCCGTTTTCTTAATACCGGTGCTGACGGTGAGGGCGGTGCTATATTACATTATGATGATTTAAGCGTAGAACTCACTTGGTCGAAAACCGGTGAAACCCGTTTGGGTAGTGAGATTGTTGGTGAAAACGGCACAATAGTTATGCCGTCAATTTCCACTTTAAGAGAATCCCGATTTATAGCCAAAGACGGCACCGTCGAGCATCTGTTCGACAACCCTGAAAAGCCTGAACTTATGAGTTATGAAACCGCAAACTTTTACCGTTACATCACCGACATTAACTGCCGTGACGAACTTGAGAGTTTAAACAAAACCGCACTGTCTGTCAGTCGTTTGATGCAAACCGTACGCCGGCAATGTAAAATTAACTTTGATATTTAATTTGATAAAATATTATTTATACTAACTTTGTCTTTGTTAGTATAAGATTAAATATCCTCATAGCATAAAACCTCCGAGTTCCCTCGGAGGTTTTCGTTTTATATTATTTAGTTGCAGTTTCAATTCCTTCTGCGGCGGCTTTGAGATAATCAACATCAAAACGCTCAAATTCACCAACATTGCAAAGTTCAGTTAACGTTGTATCAATCGGCATTTTACCTAAAGGCATAATCTGTTGCTCACTGCACAACTCTTCAAAATGACTGTCACCGAAAATGTTAAATTCCTTACCGCAATCAGGACATTTAACATAACTCATATTCTCAACCATACCAAGTACAGGGATATTCATCATTGAAGCCATATTGCAAGCCTTTTTAACTATCATCGAAACCAAATCCTGCGGGGTGGTAACGATAACCGTACCGTCAATCGGCAAGGACTGATAAACAGTAAGCGGAACATCACCGGTTCCGGGAGGCATATCGACAAACATATAGTCAACCTCGCCCCAGTTAACATCAGTCCAGAACTGCTTTACTGCACCTGCCAAAACGGGTCCACGCCAAACAACCGGAGCTTCCGCATTTTCGAGCAAAAGGTTGCAGGACATAATCTTAATTCCGTTTGCGGTTTCAGCCGGGATAATTCCCTTATCATCCATCATAGCGCGACTGTTAATTCCAAACATTTTAGGAATTGAAGGGCCGGTAATATCGGCATCTAAAATACCGACGTTGTAACCTTTACGGCTCATCAAAACGGCAAGCATAGCAGTAACCATTGATTTGCCTACGCCACCTTTACCGCTAACTACACCGATAACGTGCTTTACACTGCTGTAATCGTTAAGCTTTGCCAAAAGGCTTTCGGGCTCTTTTTTTGCACTTTTACAATTACTGCAGTCCCCTGTACAGCTTGTATCATTACATTTTCTTTCTTCTGCCATTTTTAAAAATCTCCTTATCTCGCAAATAAAACCGGCTTAACACCGGTTTTATCTATTTTTTTATTTTTCGTCCTTTTCAGAAGAACCTGCGGCAAGACCTGTGAAATCCTGAATGGAAATCTCGTCATGCTTGATGTCGTTTCCGTCTTCATCCTTACCGATTACAACAAGGTCAGGCACCTTGACTGTATCAATATCATATTTGAATGTATTATCAATCGAAAGCTTTGCAGTAACAGTTTTGGTTACAGTTTCGGTTGAAACACTTGATGTCACTTCAGAACTGGTAGTTTCTTTAGAAGTTGTTTTCTTGTTATTAGAAGAAGTTGCATTACTTGAAGTACTTTCTGACGATGTATTCTCAGACGAAGCACTAATCGAAACATCATAGGTATACTCAAGTGTAATGGTTTGGGCTGTTATTCTACCCTCTGAATCAACAATTCCACTTGCAGTAAGTTTAGTAAACTTAACTTGGAAGCCTGCTTTTTTCTCGGTAAAATAAGTGCCAAAAAGCTTTTCGGCATCAATATTACTGCAATCATACTCCAAAACAAATCCGTGTCCGCCGGTAGAGGTATTAACGATTGTTGTATTAACAACGGTTACGTCGGTAACCTTGCCTATCTTAATCCCTGCGAAAACACCATCAACATAAGCATCGGTATCTTTGTTTTTGGAAAGAATATATGTCTTACCTGCTCTTGCACCGTAGGTATTCTTACCGTCACAGTACATTTGCATTTCGTCACTTACATCACCGCTCTTAATAACCGAGCCAAGTGCGTATGATTTACCGGTTTCGCTGTTAACAAAACTCATTTTAGAAGTCACACGCTCGGAAAGTGACTCACCGTCAGCAGTGGTAGTCTTAACTATGGTTGACTGAACATCCAAAGCCTGAACTGTCTTTAACAAATCTTCCGTTGTCTTATAAGCGTTGTTAACAATCTCAATTGTATTGTTGTCGACAACCTGACCCGACACGGTGTTATCTCCGTCCTTTTTGCCACAAGCGGCAAAAGAAAAAACCATTATAAAAACAACTGCCAGTGCAATAATTCTTTTCATATTTTTTACTCCTGATTACTGTTTAATTCTGAAAATTATCTAAATTTTCAAATCTTATAATTGAGTATAACACAAATAAAGAAAAAAAACAACAATTTAACCCAATATTTTTGATATTTATGGTTGTAATTATCTGTAAAATCTGCGATAATATAGTAGAATATTTTAAGAATATTATAAAGAGGTTTTTATATGACAGATTTTGAAAAACTGGCAGACCTATTACTGCCCGGTATTGATAAAGAACCACTCTTTTATGAGGAGCTTTACCCTGCCCGTGATTTAGGTGAAGGTGTAAGGGTTACACGTGTTGCCCCAAGTCCTACAGGTTATTTACATTTGGGTACATTGTTTGTGTCTTTAATTAACCGACTTGTTGCCGACTCTACCGGCGGTATCTTCTTTACCCGTATTGAAGACACCGACAAAAAGCGTGAGGTAGAGGGCGGTATTGCCGATATTATTTCGGGATTACAGCACTTTGGCATTAAGATTGATGAAGGCTTTGTTACTCCTGACTCCGAAAGCGGTAACTACGGTCCTTACAAACAGTCAATGCGTGCCCCGATTTATCAGTGCTACGCTAAATCTTTAATTAAGCAGGGTCTTGCATACCCTTGCTTCTGCACCGAGGAAGAATTAGCCGAAACCCGCGAACGCCAGGAAGCCTTAAAGGTACGTACCGGCTATCACGGAGAATATGCTAAACATCGTAACATCACATTCGACGAAGCTAAGGCTTTAATTGACCAAGGCAAGCCGTTTGTTGTTCGTTTAAAGTCGCCCGGCAGTGAAGAAAACAGAGTCACATTTGATGACGGCATAAAAGGTAAAATTGAAATGCCTGAAAATGACGAAGATTTTGTTATCTTAAAATCTGATGGTATTCCAACCTACCATTTTGCTCACGCAGTCGATGACCATTTAATGCATACCACCCACGTCATCCGCGGTGACGAATGGATTTCCTCCACTCCAAAGCATTTGCAGTTGTTCCGTTTGTTGGGCTTTAAAGCACCGAAATATGTTCACGTTTCGCCGATTATGAAACTTGACAACGGCAACAAGCGTAAAATCAGCAAACGTAAAGACCCCGAGGCTGCAGTACACTACTTTGCAGAGCAAGGTTATCCCGCAATCAGCGTTATTGAATATCTTATGACCATCGCCGCAAGCGATTTTGAGGATTTCCGCCGTGCTAACCCGACTGCTGACTACAAGGAATTTAAGTTCAACATCAAAAAAATGAGTGCATCGGGTGCTTTGTTTGATACGGACAAGCTGAACGACGTTTCAAAAACCGTTATCAGCAAAATGAAAGTTCAAGAGGTAGTTGACTGTCTTTTAGAATGGGCTAAAGAATACGACAAAGAATTTTACGAAATTCTTAAAAAGGACGAAGAGAAAACTTTACAAATTTTCAATATCGACCGCGAAAACCCGAAACCCAGAAAAGACATAATCAAATGGAGTGACGCAAAGCAGTATTCCGCATTCATGTTCGACGAATTGTTTACACCCTGCTTTAACCTACCCGAAAACATTACTAAAGAATCCGCAGTTAAGATTTTAGAGGCTTACAAAGGTGTTTACAACCCTGAGCACGATAACCAACAATGGTTTGAGGCAATTAAGTCAATTTGTCCTAATGCTAACTTTGCTACCGATACTAAGGCATATAAAGCAGAACCAGAAAAGTATTCGGGAAGTCCCGGTGATGCTTCAACCATCATTCGTGTGGCAATCACAGGACGTACCAACACCCCCGACCTTTGCAGTATTATGAGAGTTTTGGGAACTGAAACCGTATTAAACCGCATAGACAATGCGATTGCTTTTTACAAGAAATAACCGAGGAGAACTGAAAATGGAAAACAACAACATTCCGGAGGTAGCATTACCCTCCAACTTTATACACGATTTTATCGACGAAGACCTTGAAAAGGGCGTTTACGAAAAGGTACAAACCCGTTTCCCGCCCGAGCCGAACGGTTATTTGCACATTGGTCATGCAAAGGCTATTTGCATTGACTTCGGTACTGCCGAAAAGTATAAAGGCAAATGTAATCTTCGTCTTGACGACACCAACCCGACCAAAGAAGATGTTGAATATGTCGACGCTATTATGGAAGATATTAACTGGTTGGGCTTCCAGTGGGACAATGTTTACTACGCCTCGGACTACTTTGATTTTATCTATGATTGTGCTTTAAAGCTTATTGATTTAGGTTTAGCATACGTTGACGAGTCAGATGCCGATACTATCCGCGAAATGAGAGGCACTTTGACCGAAGCCGGCAAAAACAGTCCCTACCGTGACAGACCGATTGAGGAAACCAAGGACTTATTCGCCCGTATGACCGCTGGTGAATTCGAAAACGGCTCAATGGTACTTCGTGCTAAAATTGATATGGCGTCACCTAACCTTAATATGCGTGACCCGGTTATCTACCGTGTTTTGAAAGCACATCATCACCGCACCGGTGACAAGTGGTGCGTTTACCCGATGTATGACTTTGCACACCCGCTTTCCGACGCTAAAGAGGGTGTTACTCACTCGCTTTGCTCGTTGGAATTTGAAAACCACAGACCGCTTTACAACTGGTTCTTGGAGGTTTTAAATATTCCTACTCCTCCAAGACAGATTGAGTTTGCAAGAATGAACGTAAACTACACTCTTACCAGTAAACGTAAGTGCTTAAAATTAGTTAACGACAACATTGTTGAGGGTTGGAACGACCCGAGAATGGCAACCATCAGTGGTATGCGTCGCCGCGGCTATCCTGCAGAGGCTATCCGTAATTTCTGTGAAAAAATCGGTGTTTCCAAGGCTTACAGTGTTATCGACTATGCTTTGCTTGAATCTTGCGTAAGAGATTATCTTAACATCAACGCAGAGCGTGCTATGACCGTTTTACGTCCTTTGAAGGTGGTTATTGACAACTATCCTGAGGGTCAAGTAGAAGAGATTACCGTCGAAATTAACCCCAACAAGCCGGAACTCGGTACAAGAAATATTGAATTTTCGCGTGAGCTTTACATTGAGCAGGATGACTTTGCTCTTGTTCCTCCTCCAAAGTATTTTAGACTTTGCCCCGAAAAGGAAGTTCGTTTAAAGGGTGCATATTTTGTAAAATATGCTTCACACGAAATGGACGATGACGGTAATATTACTGTTGTACACTGCACCTACGACCCCGCTACAAAGGGTGGCGATTCACCCGACGGTCGCAAGGTTAAAGGTACTCTTCATTGGGTTTCTGCCGCACACTGCGTAGACGCAGAGGTAAGGCTTTACGACCGCCTCTTCAATGTTGAAAACCCGTCTGACGAAGAGGGTGTTGCCTCATTCCAGGATAACCTTAACCCCGATTCCTTGAAAATTTTAGAAAACTGCAAGTGCGAAGCATTTATGAAGGATGCTGCCATCGGCTCGACATTCCAGTTTATGCGTCAAGGCTACTTTACAGTTGATACTTCGAGCACAACCGACCATATTGTAATCAACCGCACAGTAGCACTTAAGGATTCGTTTAGTAAAAAATAAATCCAAAAAACAATAAAAAAGGAGTGTGACATAATGAAGATTAAAGAAATGCTAAAGTTCCTTTACACTGTAGCACCCAAAAATTTAGCTTGCGAGTTTGATAACGTCGGACTTTTAGTTGGTGACGAAAACGCTGACATCAAGGGTGTTTTGGTTTCGTTGGACTGCTTCGACGAGGTTATTGACCGAGCCGAAGATTTAGGTGCAAACCTCATTGTGACACACCACCCTGTTATTTTTGACGGATTAAAGTCGGTCACTGCCGACAGCTTGGTATTTAAGCTAATCCGTAAAAAGATTTCGGTCATTTCAATGCACACTAACCTCGACCAGACCGATGGCGGTGTAAATGACGCTCTTTGCGAGGCGATAGGTCTTTACGATGTTGAACAGGTAACGGCAAATGATGGCTTTTTAATTCGAAAAGGCTATCTCGACAGCCCTGAAGACCCTTACGATTTCGCCCGACATCTTAAAAGTGCTTTGGGCGGCGGTGTAAAGTTTACCGCAGGTAACCGCGATATTACAACGGTTGCCGTTTGTTCCGGTTCGGGTGGAGATTTTATTTATGATGCAATAAACTGCGGTGCAGATGCCTTTGTAACTGCCGATGTTAAACATCATATATTCTTAGAGGCTTCAAGGCTCGGTATTTCTCTTTACGATGCAGGTCACTTTAACACCGAAGACCCCATTGTATCGGTACTTTGCCGTGACATTGCCGGTGCATTCCCCGAATTAACCGTATCAGAATGTCATTTCTCTAAAATCGAAAACATTTAAAATAAGCAAACCAAACAACAAGGCACTGGGCGTCGCCCAGTGCCTTGTTTTAATTATGAATTTATATTTATCTTTCTTCTCTGAAATAAGAAAGACCTAATGATTGCGGAGGCAGATTTTCCTTTTTGTTGCGGATACTTGTAATAATCAAAACAATAATTGTTACAACGTAAGGCAACATGCGAAGCAACGGAGTGGATGACATTGTGAGATTTACAAAGTCGAGATTGCTCAACATTGAACTACAACTGAACAAAATACCAAACACCGTCGAACCGAGAATCGTAATATGCGGACGCCACAACGCAAAAATAACAAGTGCAATAGAAAGCCAACCAAAAGCCTCAAGACTTTTATATGCTTCACCCGAGGTTGAGAAGTCCACAATATTATAAAGTCCGCCCAAGCCTGCAATACCGCTACCGATACAGGTCGCAAGGTATTTATACTTAGTAACGTTAATACTAACCGCATCAGCCGTTGCGTACCACAACACTAAAATTTTGTCAATAAAATTCGACCTTAAAAGCCCCTTGTATACATAATATATGCAAATGTAAATTCACTCGACAAAATTGAAAAAACCGACCTGAAATCAGGTCGGTTTTTAAAGGTTTAATTATTTCACAAGCTCGATAATTGCCATCTCAGCAGCGTCGCCGCGACGGGGACCGGTCTTGGTGATACGGCAGTAACCGCCGTTCTTTTCAGAGTATGCAGGTGCGATTTCATCGAAAAGTTTCTTAACAACATCTTCTTTAGTGATGAATGCAAGTGCCTGTCTCTTGTTAGCAAGACTGTTATCTTTAGCGAGTGTAATATATTTCTCGGTCATAGCACTGACTTCTTTTGCTCTGTAAACGGTAGTTTCAATCTTGCCGTTTTCGAGAAGGAAAGTAACCATAGCTCTGAGCATTGCAGTTCTGTGGTCTGCAGTTCTGCCGAGTTTTCTTGTTCCTGGCATTTAACTCACTCCTTTAAGAAAGTTAATTATTCGTCATCGCTTTTAAGGGCAAATCCAAGCGATTGAAGCTTGGCAATAACCTCTTCAAGCGACTTTCTGCCGAGGTTTCTGACCTTCATCATATCTTCCTCGGTTTTTTCGGTAAGGTCCTCAACCGTGTTAATGTTAGCACGCTTCAAGCAGTTGAAACTACGTACCGACAAATCAAGTTCCTCAATGGTCATCTCAAGAATCTTGTCTTTTCCGTCGCCGGCCTTTTCAACCATAATCTCGCTATTGGAAGCATCCTGCGAGAGGTCGGTGAAAAGCTTGAGGTGTTCAGTGAGAATCTTGGCAGACCAAGAAATTGCTTCTTTAGCGGTGAGTACACCGTTGGTCCATACCTCAATAGTGAGTCGGTCATAGTCTGTCTGCTGTCCGACGCGGGTGTTATCAACACTGTAATCGGCCTTAACAACAGGATTATAGATAGAGTCAACGGGGATTACGCCAATCGGTGTATGCTCGGTCTTATTGTTTTCGGCCGGAACATAACCTCTACCCTTATCAAGAGTAAGCTCCATATTAAGCTTGGCACCCTCATCCAAAGTAGCAATATGCAATTCGGGATTGAGGATTTCAACCTCGCTGTCTGCCTTGATGGAAGCACCTGTTACTTCACAGGGGCCTTCAGCCTCAATATAAACAGTTTTCACGCTGTCGGAATGAAGTTTAGCAGTAAGACCCTTAACATTAAGAACAATCTCGGTAACATCCTCTTTAACGTGAGGAATTGTCGAGAACTCGTGCTGGATACCGTCAATCTTAATTGAGGTAACAGCAACACCCTGTAAAGAAGAAAGCAAGGTTCTGCGAAGGCTATTGCCGATTGTAGTACCATAGCCTCTCTCAAGGGGTTCAAGGGTAAATCTGCCATAAGTGCCATCCGGCGTCATGTCCAGTGTTTCAATTCTGGGCTTTTCAATTTCTATCATATAAAAGCTCCATTTCTCCGCACTTGATGTTATTTTGATTATACCGGCGATGTGTGCGGAAATCCGCCGGTATAGGTTTTCATCAGAAATAGAAACAAACTGTGCAACGCTTGGCTTCCCAAAAAGAGAAGCCAAAGCCGAAAGCACAAATTATTATTTTGAGTAGTACTCAACGATGAGCTGCTCTTCAACAGGAGCATACATAGCATCACGCTCAGGAAGGTTAACTACCTTAACAGATGCTGCGTCGGCGTTCTTATCAAGCCAAGAAGGAACAGGACGACCTGCATTTGCCTCGAGGACTGCCTTAATCTTCTCGCTTGAGCGAGATTTTTCACAAACGGTGATAACGTCGCCTGCCTTCAAGAGGTAGGAAGCGATATCAACACGACCGCCGTTTACTTCAAAGTGGCCGTGACCGACTAACTGTCTTGCCTCGGCACGAGAGGAAGCAAATCCTGCTCTGTAAACAACGTTATCAAGACGTGACTCAAGAATTCTTAAGAGGTTTTCGCCGGTAACGCCAACTTTACGTTTAGCGATTTCAAAATAGTGGCTGAACTGAACCTCATTTACGCCGTAGTAACGTCTTGCAGTCTGTTTTGCACGAAGATGCAAACCGTACTCGGAAGTCTTTTTACGTCCTTGACCATGCTGACCGGGAGCATAAGCTCTACGGCCGATGGAACACTTTTCGGAGTAGCAGCGTTCGCCCTTAAGGAACAATTTCTGACCCTCACGACGGCAAAGTCTGCATACCGCACCGGTATATCTAGCCATGTTTTACACCTCCAAAAAATTAGACACGTCTTCTCTTGGGAGGACGGCAGCCATTGTGGGGAATCGGGGTAACGTCTTTAATCATACTTACCTCGAGACCTGCGGACTGAAGTGCTCTGATAGCAGCTTCACGTCCGGCACCGGGACCCTTGACGTATACTTCAACTGATTTAAGACCATGCTCCATAGCAGCTTTAGCAGCAGTTTCAGCTGCAGACTGTGCTGCGAACGGAGTAGACTTTCTGGAACCGCGGAAGCCAAGCTCACCGGCGGAAGCCCAAGAAAGTGCATTACCGTTTACATCGGTAATTGTTACGATAGTATTGTTGAAGGTTGACTGAATATGGGCAGCACCGCGTTCAATATTCTTTTTCTCACGGCGTCTGCGAATTGTTGTTTGTTTAGCCATATTATTCTTCCTCCCCCTTACTTCTTCTTGTTAGCAATGGTCTTCTTCGGACCCTTGCGTGTACGGGCGTTAGTCTTAGGACGCTGACCTCTTTCGGGTAAGCCCTTCTTATGACGTGAGCCACGGAAACTGCCGATTTCGACAAGTCTCTTAATATCGAAAGCGATTGCACGACGGCGGTCGCCTTCAACCTGAAGATTATGGTCGATATACTCTCTCAATTTAGAGATATCGTCCTCTGAAAGATCCTTTACACGAACATCAGGATTGATGCCGGTATCTTTAAGAATCTGCTTTGATGTTGTAAGACCGATACCGAAAATATAGGTAAGTCCGATTTCGACTCGCTTATTATTCGGAAGGTCAACACCTGCTATACGTGCCATAAATCATTGCACCTCTCATTCAAAATCCGTTAGGGATTAACCCTGACGCTGCTTGTGCTTGGGATTCTCACAGATAACCATGATTTTGCCCTTGCGCTTGATAATTTTGCATTTGTCGCAAATCTTTTTGACAGAAGGTCTGACTTTCATCTTAATTTACCTCCAAATTACTGACTGTCTTACTTTGAACGCCAGGTAATGCGTCCTTTAGACAGGTCGTATGGTGACATTTCCACCGTTACCTTATCTCCGGGAAGGATTCGTATAAAGTTCATACGCAACTTGCCCGAAATATGAGCAAGTATAACGTGTCCTCCCTGAATTTCAACCTTGAACATCGCATTTGGCATTGCCTCAACGACTGTTCCTTCCAATTCTATCATATCCTCTTTGGACATTCAAATCTCTCCTTCACAAGTGTGCGATTTAAAATCGCTTAAAACGTGTCGTATTGATCTGTTAGTTTGTAATTGTTCCTCTTTGACTATTTGTCCAGTTATGGCGATATGCTTTGTGCTTTTGCGTTTGGGACGTTCTATTGGTCTTTTTTTGCCGTCTGCGACAAGTACAAAACCGTTTAAAACCTCTAACACAACTAAAAAGCTGTCGCCGTCCCGACCGGCTTTAGAACGAACTACAGTACCTCTTTTCAGTTCCATACTTCCTCCTTAACGATTATGCAATAGTCATAATCTTCGGGCCGTCAGCTGTTATTGCTACGGTATGCTCAAAATGAGCTGAAAGTGAACCGTCTGAAGTAAGCACCGTCCAACCGTCCGGCATAACCTTAACATCGTATGAACCGGCATTTATCATCGGTTCGATAGCAATTGTCATTCCCGGAACAAGACGAACTCCTCTGCCGGATACTCCGAAATTGGGTATTTCCGGGGCTTCATGAAGGCTCGTGCCTACGCCGTGGCCAACATAATTGCGGACCACCGAGTAACCGCGAGATTCGACATATCCTTGAACTGCCGCCGATATATCACCGACTCTGCCACCGGGAAGTGCATGTTTGATGCCTTCGTAAAGGCTCTCTTTAGTCACATCCATCAGCCGCTTTGCCTCGGGTGAAACATCACCGCAGGCAAAAGTGGCAGCATTGTCGCCATTATATCCTTGGAACTTTGCACCTAAATCGACGCTGACAATGTCACCCGATTTTAAAATGCGGTTTTTCGAAGGTATGCCATGAATAACCTCGTTGTTGATAGAAATACAAGCGGTAGCCGGATAACCGTAAAGTCCTTTAAAGTTAGGTTCTGCACCCTTTTCTCTTATGAACTTTTCGGCCATTTGGTCGAGTTCCCAAGTGGAAACCCCCGGCTCAACCGCGTTTCCTATGAGTTGGAGTGCCTGTGCAGAAATAACACAGGCTTCTCTCATAATGCCAAGCTCTCTTGCCGTTTTCAGAACTATCATTATTAGATACCTAAAGCCTCGAATACGAGCTTAGTGGTTTCCTCAACGCTATCCTGACCCTTAACAGACTTTAGTTTGCCGGTTTTAGCATAATAAGCTTTAAGCGGCTCAGTTTGTTCGTGGTAGATTGCAAGTCTTTCAAGCACTGTTTCGGGAGCATCGTCCTTACGTTGAATAAGCTCTGCACCACAACTGTCACAAATGCCGTCTTTTGAAGGCTTTTTGTAATCGATGTGATAGCTTGCTCCACACTTCGGACAAACACGGCGACCGCCGAGTCTTCCTGCGATTGTCTCATCCTCAACATCAATGTCAAGTACCGAGTCAATCTCGATGCCTAACGAATCCAATGCCTCAGCCTGAGGAATAGTTCTGGGGAAGCCGTCGAGAATGAAGCCATTTTTACAGTCATCCTCGTTAAGGCGTTCCCTGATGATGCCGATTACAACATCATCAGATACGAGCTTTCCGCTTTCAACAGCGGCCTTGGCCTTAAGTCCCATTTCGGTACCGTTCTTCATTGCCTCACGGATAATGTTTCCGGTCGAAATGGTTGGAATAGATAATTTTTCGCAAATGATTTCTGCCTGGGTGCCTTTACCGGCACCGGGAGCACCTAAAAGAATAAGTTTCATAATTTACTCCTTAATCAAGGAAACCCTTGTAGTGACGCATCATCATCTGAGATTCAAGATTATTAACCACTTCAAGAGCAACACCTACAATAATCAGTACCGAAGTACCGCCCAAAGATACGCTAGCGAATGTC
>JAZRQE010000032.1:0-39070 GCA_045649545.1 Acutalibacteraceae bacterium | reverse complement strand
TCCGTTTAAGCAGTACTGACCCCGAAAGGCTTATTGAACTTGCTGATAAAATTTTAATAAAGTGGCGTGGCTATACTGATGAGTCGGCTTTTGTGTTCTCTGAAACTGACTCAACACCGCATAATACAATCACCCCGATTGCCCGTAAAAAAGACGATATGTACGAGCTCGATTTGGTGCTGCGTAATAATATTACAACCGAAGAACATCCTTTGGGCGTATACCATCCGCATGCAGAATTGCATCATATAAAAAAGGAAAATATCGGTCTTATCGAGGTTATGGGTCTTGCTGTTTTGCCTTCAAGACTAAAAGAGGAAATGCGGATTTTGGCTGAAAATATCGTAGAGGGCAAAAACCTTTATGAAGATGAGGTTACTGCCAAACACGCCGATTGGGCAACCGAATTTTTAAAGAAATATGATACTGTAAATGCTCAAAACATTGATGAAATCATCCGAAATGAAGTGGGAATAGTGTTTAAAAAGGTTTTGGAGCATGCCGGTGTTTATAAATTAACGGCTGACGGCAAAGCCGCTTTCTTAAGGTTTATTGAAGCAGTAAACAGTTAAAATAAAGAATAATATTAATTAGTAGTTGAAAACCGTTACAAATTGTGGTATATTTTGTAACGGTTTTTGAGTTTTTTAATTGTGAGGGATTGATTTGAGGGAATTTTATTTAAAACCGAAGTTTTTTTCTACTTTAAAGGACTATTCAAGTCAACAGTTCTTGAAAGATTTGATTGCAGGTTTAATCGTTGCAATTATTGCATTACCGTTGTCAATTGCCTTGGCATTGGCTTCGGGAGCTGAACCTCAGCAGGGTATTTATACTGCCATTTTTGCAGGTTTTACTGTATCCTTGCTTGGCGGAAGTAATATTCAAATTGCCGGTCCTACCGCCGCATTTGCAACAATCGTTGCAGGTGTTATTGCAACTCAAGGAATGGAAGGCTTGATTTTAGCCACCCTTATGGCAGGTATCATCCTTATAATTATGGGTGTTTGTAAGTTAGGTGGACTTATTAAGTTTGTTCCGACTACAATCACCGTTGGTTTTACTTCGGGTATCGCGGTTACTATTTTGTTGGGTCAAATTAAAGATTTTTTGGGACTTACATATGCACCCGGCACCGTAGCGGTTGAAACATTCGAAAAGGTAGAGGCTAATATTCACGCAATTGGCACATTCAGTTGGCAGGCGTTGGTGATTGGTGCAATTTGCCTTGCGATTTTAATTGTATATCCTAAATTTGAAAAAAGAGTACCGTCGTCACTAATAGCGGTAATCGTAAGTGTACTTTTGGTTAAGTTTATCCCCGTTTTTAGCGAGAATGTTGCTACAATCGGCGGACTTTATCCCAACATTAAAGCAGGTTTCCCGAAATTTACATTATTAAATCTGGATTTTAGCCTTGATAAAGCGTTAGCCGTTTTGCCGGATGCTTTTACTATTGCAATTTTAGCAGGTATTGAGTCGTTGCTTTCCTGCGTTGTTGCAGACAAGATGGTTAATGCCAAGCATAACCCCAATGCCGAGTTGGTAGCACAAGGCTGCGGTAATATGCTGTCGGTTATGTTCGGCGGAATTCCTGCCACCGGTGCAATTGCCCGTACTGCCGCTAATGCTAAAAACGGCGGTAGAACACCCGTTGCCGGTATGGTGCACGCCGTTGTTTTGTTGCTTGTAATATTGGTACTTTTGCCGTTGGCAAAGCTTATTCCTATGCCTGCAATTGCGGCAATTCTCTTTATGGTAGCATACAATATGAGCGAGTGGCGAAGCTTTGTGAAAATTGTGAAAACAGAAAAATGGTACGATATTATAGTGCTTGTACTGACATTTGTTTTGACAGTTGTTTTCGATTTGGTTGTAGCAATTGTGGTAGGCCTCATACTTCACTTTGCAATTGTGCTTGTTAAGAAGTTAATTAAGAAATAATAAAAAAACACGGTCGTTCGACCGTGTTTTTTTATGCCTTTGCAGGCTTTTTACTCTTTAATTTATACAATTCCTCGTGGGCTAAACGGGCTTTTGCAACCGAAATATTGGCTTTCGGGAAACAATAATAAAGCCTTTCCTTATTGCCGATTGAAATCACGTCACCGATTTCGTACCAATAATAATCAGCATTAAGTCCAAACGACGCAGTAGGTGGTTGACTGTAATTTAACTTGCCGTCACAACCGGTAAGCGTAAAACCGTTTTCATCGTGCTTTAATGTGCCGCCACCAACCATATAAAGTGCCTTCGTGTCGGCAATTATACCAATGTCAACGTCACAGTCAAGGTTATACTTGCCGTCAAGTATCTCTTGCCTGACCCTTTCACGTTCCCAATTATACCAATCGGGTATATGTGAAAATTTGGTTTCGCCGTTAACAGCTTTCAACTGACCGTAAATATCCATTTCGTATGATTTACCGCAGTGCTTACAGGTGAGGGTAGTGCCACTACCTACCATTTGGTTTTCGGCTTCACATTCGGTACATTTGTAAAGTATCCTTTCCAAACCATCGGCACGGTCGGGGTTGTTAATTACCGTTTTGTTTTCCAATTGACTTTTAAATGCATCAAATGTAAAGGTTTTGTCGATGATTTCGTCAATTTCTTCAACTGTTTTATTTTTGATTTCGTCCAAAGTTAAAATACATTTTAATTCAGCAGTCACTTTAACTTTGCGTTTTTTAAGACAGTTGTATAAAGGCTGGCGTAAAAATGCACCGTCGGTAATTACTGTTAAAACAGGAACATTTAACTTCTTTAAAAGAGTACCTAAACGGCGGGGTAGAGCCGTTGCCGTGCCGTCAAAACTGTAGCCTGCTTCGGGGTACATTAAAACGGATGTTTTCTTTTTCTGTAAGGTGTGTAAAATATCGGTTATAAGCTTTAAATCGGTAACGTATTTTTGTGTCGGTATGCAACCGATTTGACGCATAAGCCATTTTTTGCCCACAAACCCGTCAACTGTGCTCACAATACAGTAGGGGTGAGGGTAAAATATTTTAGAAGCGATTTCTAAATCAATGAAACTTGAATGGTTCATTAAAATCAAATAAGGACCGGAACCTACGTTTTCCATATTGATTTTCGTGTATTTAAAGCGTGTTGCCAATACATCAGGCACCGAAAGTAAACGTATAAGTGTTCTGAAAGCTAAATTAGGCCTTTTAGGCCTTTTGAATTGAGGCCTTTTAATTTTTAATACTTCATCTAACGGAAGATGTTTAATTTTTATTTTCATAAAAGCCCCCTTAGTGGCAGAAAAATTTTCAATAGTTGATGTTTTTATTTTACTCGAAAACATATAATAATACAAGTGCTAAATATTTTACATTTTTAGGTTAAAAGAAAAAGCCTTCGGTGCACCGAAGGCTTTTGGGTTAAATATTTACTTACCGTTTATTGACGGTATCATTAGGTTTGCATCCTCGCCTGCAACAACCTGCGGAAGCTCACCGTTCCATTTGTCAATATACATTTCCTGCAAAATTTTATCGGTCAAGGTCTTTTCAAGTAATTCGTTTGCCTTGGCTTCTGCTTCGGCTTCAACAATTTTAGCTTTAGCTTCTGCCTCGGCTTTTGCAACCTTGGTCTGGTTTTCGTATTCCGATTTCAATTGCTGCTGTTCAGCAATCATTTTTTCTTCAACTGCGGTTTCGAATGCGTCAGAAAAATCAATGTTTGTGAAAACAACCGAAACAATATTCACGTAATATTCCTGACCGACGGCTTTTCTAACTTCTTCCTCAACAGCAGGGGACATAGCCGCACGGTTTGCGATAATATCCATAGCCTTGTGCGAAGAAAGAGTTGCCTTGGTTTTTTCAATAGCAATAGCCTGAATACGCACATTCAAAGCGTCAAGCGAGCCGTATTGATTTGCGATTTCCAAAACCTTGTCACTCAAAATCTGATACTGTAAGTTCATTTGAATGTTCATTGTCTGTGCATCGCTTGAATATGCGGCAGTTTCAATGCTTACATTCTGTACCTTTGCATCATAGGTTTGATATTTGTCGGTTATCCAAAGATTAAAGTATGTACCTGCGGTTTTAACCTCTTTAGCCTGACCGAGGTGCTTTACAACGGCAACCTCTCCGGTTTCAACAGTGTGAAAACTTGGCGGAATAATAAAAACACCGAGTGCGAAAACCAAAGCCAAAATAATTGTGATTTTTGATAAGGCATTGTTTTCGCGTTTGGTTTTTTGTTTAACGTAAATAGCGATACAAATCGCGGTGAGTAAAATTAAAATAATTCCGAAAATTATAGTCATTGCCATAAAATACACTCCTAAAAATATGTTTATACGTTCAGTATACTATTAGTGTTGTAAAATGTCAATATTTTGCGAAATATGCTATATGTAAACCTACATATGTGAAATGAGATTTTTAATAGTAACTATTGACAAATATGGAATTATGTTATACACTTTGTGATATTTCAAAAGGGTGGTAATTACATTAATTTCAACACCGCACTAATCAGTTAATTTTGGAGGTTTTATGAAAAAAGTTTTTATAATTTCATTAATATTTGTCGTAGTTATTGTTGTATATGGCGTTTGTGGAGCGTTGGGAATTGTTTCTCTGCCGAAGTTTATTACCGAAACATTTAGCCAGGGCAATGAAGAACTGACTGATATTGAGCGGATTGCTAACATAATTCAGAAAGAACATCCAACTGAACTGATTTTACTTGGAGAAGATATCACATTTGAAACAGGCATACCTGTAAGAAAAATCTCTAGTGTGACGGAGGATTCACTGAAAAGAGCCTCAAATTATGAGAATACATTTTTTATTATCAATGATTTAAAAGGTGATGTACAACTAACGGAAGAAGAGATTGGTTTGCTTGCGGAAAAGATATCTCATCCAAATTTCTGCCTTGTCTATTTCGGCACCAAATATAGTTCAGCGTGGGATGATTCGAACCAATATATTGCAAATTTAGATGACAATCTTTCTTGGAAATATTATCAGTTAGACGGAAAACCGCGACGTTATATCGGCGCGTGGACACAGAATGAGCAGAGCATATCGAAGCAATATCCATATATGCTTGGTAATACATTGCTCTATGAAATTGAGGCGTATCTTATAGAAATTAACTGAAAGTGTCCGAGTGCTTCAATACAATCATACAGCCTATTGATATGGACTTCAACTTCGAGTTCGGGTTGTGAGCCTCCGTTCAGTGGGCGATAACTAACCTTACAGGTCAAAAATCCATCAGTTTCCTGATGGATTTTTGTTGTTTATTGAATGCTTTTTATATTGGAGTTGAACAATTGATATTAAAACCAGAGGTGCTTTACAACAGCAACCTTCCTAAATACACAGATTTGTATTTTCAGTATACCATTAGTGTTGTAAAATGTCAGTATTTTGCGAAATATGCTATATGTAAAAAACGCCTCGAAAACCGAAGTTTTCAAGGCGTTTTTCTTGGTGGAGATAAGCGGGATCGAACCGCTGACCTCTTGAATGCCATTCAAGCGCTCTCCCAGCTGAGCTATACCCCCAAGCGACGTTTAGTATGATACCATATCTCTTTTAAAAAAGCAAGTGCTTTTTTTATATTTTAGTAAAAATTAAGGTTTTATGTTTATAATATGAGTTTTGTTGTTGCAAATTTTTCTTGTTTAGGGTAAAATATGGTTATATTTTTGAATGCTTTGGCTAAAGGATGTAAACGATGATAATTTCAGAAAAATTTCCTTACAATCACGAATTTTTTAAAATATTTGATGAAATCTGCAAAATCCCGCATGGTTCGGGCAACACCCAGGCAATTGCAGATTATTGCATAGAATTTGCAAAAGAGTGCGGTTGTGATGCTGTTCAAGATAACGCCGGAAACGTCATTATAAAAAAGGTTGGCGGTGTTGGGTTTGAAACATCAGAGCCGATTATAATTCAAGGACATCTTGATATGGTTTGTGATAAAACACCTGACAGTAGGCACGAGTTTACCCGTGACCCTTTAAAACTTTCATTTGACGGCAAGTATATTACTGCTGAAAATACCACATTAGGTGGGGATGACGGTATTGCGATTGCTTACGGTTTAGCATTAATTAAGGATAAAGAATTACAGTTGCCACCGCTTGAAATTTTATTGACAGTGGATGAGGAAACCGGATTATACGGTGCGGCAGACCTTGACGGCAGCCTGCTTTCGGGCAAAAATTTAATAAATCTTGACTCTGAGGAAGAGGGAACGCTTCTTTGTGGTTGTGCCGGAGGAATTACAGCTTCGGTTACTGAAAAGTTTAAAGAAACCTTATCTGTGGGTACTTGTGTCACCTTGAACCTTACCGGTTTAGCAGGCGGACATTCAGGCGTTGAAATTCATAAACGCCGTTTGAATGCTGCAAAGGTTATGGCTTCTTTATTAAATGAGGTTGCCGGACAAATCAGACTTATATCATTAGCCAGCGGCTCTAAAAACAATGCAATTCCGTGTAACTGTACTGCAATGTTTACAGTTTGCGGTAAAAACGTTGACAGTGTTTTAGAAAAAATCAATTTAAAGTTTAGTTCGTTAGAGGTTACAAGTCCTGACGATAACCTCAAGTTAAATATTGATAAGAAAAGGTACTTTGGCAAAGCATTATCTGTTACCGACACTAATCGGATTATTGGATTTTTAAACGATGTTTCTGACGGTGTGCTCGAAGAGGGGAAAACCGGTGTTATTACCTCGCTCAACATAGGAATAAGCACATATTCTAACGATAATTTGTATTGTGAGTCGCTTATCCGCAGTATGGATAACTCTCAATTGAAAAAGGTTAGCGACAAGGTTTCGGCAACGGCGTATAATTACGGTTTCGCTGTAAAGTGCGGTGAACCATATCCTGCTTGGGAATATAATGAGGTTTCACCGTTAAGAGAAAAAATGGTTGCAGTTTTCGAGAAAATGTATGGCAGTAAGCCTCAGGTTGCAACAATTCACGCCGGGTTGGAGTGTGGACTTATTTCCGAAAAAATCCCCGGAATGGATGCTGTATCGTTAGGACCTAATATTTTAGATGTTCATACAGTAAATGAAAAACTTGATGTTGAAAGCTCAATCAGAGTGTGGGAATACCTTGTTGAATTATTGAAGAGTTTTTAGTTTTGTTACACTTTAAATTGCAATAAAATATTTTATGAGTAATTAAGGCACCGCGTTTTGTACTAAAAGCAGTGCCTTAAATTGTCACTTTTACTTAAATTTTATTTTTCGGCAAAATAAACTTGACAGAAAAGAAACAATCGGTTAAAATTAATGAAAATGGTTAATTGTATGCATTTGTAAAATCAACGGGCAAGGAAGATGTTATTGATTACTCCCGAAAGCAGTATAAACAGTGATATATCAAAGGATGTTACCTCTAAATCGGTCGTAACTGTTTTGAGCGACTATGCTCCGCTTGTCAAGTCAAGGGCTTTAAGGTATCTTAACAATTACTGTGAACTTGAGGATTTAATTCAGGAGGGTAACATCGGTTTGCTTTCGGCTTTCAGAAAGTATAACTGTGAACTTTCCGGGTTTACCACTTTTGCCCGTAGGTGTATTGATGCATCTATTGTGGACTATTTACGCCGTTTGAACAAACTAACTGAAATACCTAAAGAACTTTTAGTTGATATAGGGGACGTGCAAATTGCTGATACTCAATCTAACCCCGAGCAAAGGCTTACCGTTAAAGATGAATATCTTAAAGTGGTAGAGCGTGCAAGAACCGATTTATCAAATAGGGAGTTTGCCGTGTTTTCTTATATTTTGCGCGGTTTTTCTCCTAAGGAAATAGCACTTCGTCTTGAGACTGATTTAAAATCTGTCAATAATACAGTCTCGCGTATTCGTGCTAAATTAAAATAGTTTATATGCCCTTTGTAGCTTAAATCAGGCAGAGCGTTGTATTCAAAGATGTCGGTGCGATTCCGTCCGGGGCTAAAATACTCATATTGAGAGAGGTAAAAAACATGTTCGAAGACAAGACCCTAAAGTGCAAAGATTGCGGAGAAGAGTTCGTATTCACTGCAGGCGAGCAGGAGTTCTATGAGTCCAAAGGATTCGTAAATGAGCCCCAACGCTGCAAGAAGTGCCGCGATGCACGCAAGAATGCAGGTAGAGCTCCGAAAGAGATGCATGAGGCCGTTTGTGCTTCTTGCGGAAAGCCCGCAATGGTTCCGTTCGTACCCCGTGACGACCGTCCCGTATATTGCAGCGAGTGCTTTGCCAAGATGAAGGAAGAGCAGGCTTAAATTTTGCTTTACTTCGGCCGTTTCAGTTTTCTGAAGCGGCCTTTCTTGTTTTTTTGATATTTTTTGCTGTTACCTCACAGTTTTTTAATATTTTATTCATATATTTTTCTGTAGTTGATTTAAAATAGAGTTAAGGATTAAAACTTTTAAGGGGAGGTATATTTATGCCCAACAAAAAAGTGTTGATTGTTGATGACGATTCTAACATTTGTGAGTTGTTGCGTCTTTATTTGGAAAAAGACGGTTTTGATACGATAATTGCTAATGACGGCGAGGCTGCCATTGTAAAATATAACTTAGAAGAGCCTGACCTTATTTTACTTGATGTTATGATGCCGAAGTTAGACGGCTGGCAGGTTTGCAGAACTATTCGTAAATCATCATCTGTGCCGATTATAATGCTTACGGCAAAGGGTGAAACGTTTGATAAAATTTTAGGGCTTGACCTCGGCGCTGATGACTATGTCACTAAACCGTTTGACTCAAAAGAGGTGGTTGCCCGTGTTAAGGCGGTGCTTCGCCGTACTGCAGGCAGTGACGAAAATACCGAAAAAATTGTTAAATATGATAAGTTGATTATTAATCTTACAAATTATGAGTTAATTGTTGACGGTAAGCCTGTTGATACTCCGCCTAAAGAGTTGGAGTTGGTTTACCATTTGGCAAGTAATCCAAACCGTGTTTATTCGCGTGACCAGTTGCTTGATGAGGTTTGGGGTTTTGAGTATTACGGTGATTCGCGTACCGTAGACGTTCATGTTAAGCGACTTCGTGAAAAATTAGAAGGTATTTCCGACCAATGGTCTATTAAGACTGTTTGGAGTGTTGGTTATAAGTTTGAATTAAAACAGAACTGATTTTATGAAAAACAAATTGTTTCATAAGCTGTTTTTGACCACTGCCATAGCACTTGTTGTCAGTGTTTTGTTGATTCTTGTGTTGATAAGTGTGTCGGTCAACAATTATTTAATCACCGATAAAAAACAGCTTTTAACCGATAACTGCAAAACGGTGGCTAGCGTTTTAACCAGTCGAACCGACAGTAATATAAATTTTCAAGCCGGTCTTGACGCAATGATAAGCGTAGTTTCCAATGCCGTACTTGGCGAAACCTATGTTTGCGATGCGAGCGGCAATGTTTTTTCCTGTAGTTGTGATGAGTGGATTCAAGATAAAAACTGTATTCACTCAAAAGGCGTTATTCCCGAAAAAGTGCTAACTTCAGCTCAAAACGGCAGTTATTTTGAAGTTGGGCGTTTAAGTAGGCGTTTTTCAAAGACATACTATACCGCCGTTGCCCCGTTTTACTCTAATAATGGCTCGGCTGCAGGCTTTGTTTTAATTTCATCACCGGCACACATTTTGCAAAGTATGTGGTCTGAATTGACTAATATTTTTATACTTTGCACTGCGTTGCCGTTGACTGTACTGTTTGTTTTCCTTTACATTGCGACTAAAAAAATAACAAAACCTGTCAATTTGATGTCAAATGCGGCGGTTAAAATGTCTAAAGGAGATTTTTCGGAGCGTATTCCTGTTAACGGGGACGATGAAATTGCCGAGCTTTCTAAGGCATTTAACGCAATGTCCAACTCGTTAACTCAACTTGAAAGTATGCGGCGTAGTTTTATTGCAAACGTTTCTCATGAATTGAGAACACCTATGACTACAATTGGTGGATTTATTGATGGCATATTAGATGGTACTATACCGCCCGAAAAGGAAGAGCAGTACCTTACAATTGTTTCGACCGAAATCAAACGTCTTTCCCGCATTGTTCAGTCTATGTTGAGCTTGGCAAGGTTGGAGTCGGGCGAGCAAAAGGTTAATCCTGTAAATTTCAGCTTAACCGATTTAACGGTTGAGGTTATGCTGTCGCAAGAACAGAGAATTGAAGCAAAAAATATTAATGTTAAAGGTCTTGACGGTGGGACGGATGTTACAGTTACTGCCGACCGCGACTTGATTTATCAGGCGGTTTACAATCTTGTTGATAATGCCATAAAATTTACCCCTGAGGGCAAGAGTATTGAAATCACCGTTTCGTGTGACGAAAATACAGCGAAAATTGCAATAAAAAATGACGGTAAGGGCATACCGCAAAATGAAATGCAACAGATTTTTGAACGTTTTTACAAATCTGATAAATCGCGTTCAATTAACAAAGAGGGAACGGGTTTAGGTCTTTATATTACTAAAACGATAGTAGATATTCATAAGGGAAATATCACTGTCAATAGCGTTTTAGAAAGTTATACCGAATTTGTAATCACATTACCTTTGAAAGGATAATTCTAATGGATTTTGAAAACAATAATATTCCCACCGAAAACACCGAAAATGAAGTGCTCTCGGTCGAAGAAAATAAGGTGTCTTTAACCGAAGAAACGGAGGTTGCACCTAAAATTGAAGAGGGTGCAACCGAAAATATTCAACCTGACGATAACGGTTCAACCGTTACATTTGATACCGTAACCAAGCCTGTTGAGCATACTTCAAATACCGGAGTTAAAGTATTTTTCTCAATGATTGCGGTGGTTGTTGCTTTGATTATCGCTGTTTCGGCAGGATATGTTTTGGGTAATAACCAATTGAATGCCGGTAATAATAAAACGCCTGGTTCGACATCTACTGTAGGCAAGGATGAGGCTAACCATCAGTATAATATTACCGCGGTGTATAATAATGTTAATCCGTCAGTGGTTGGCATTTCTGTTTATACCAATAAAACCCTTATGGGATATGCCAGCGGTGTTGTATATACCGAAGACGGTTATATTGTAACTAATGACCACATATATGCCGAGGTTGCTTCACCGAAGTTTTTGGTAACATTGTATGACGGTTCGATTTATGATGCTGAATTTATAGCAGGTGATACAAGAAGCGACTTGGCTGTTTTAAAAATAAATGCTACAGGCTTAAAGAAGGCAACCTTCGGAAATTACAGTGAGGTTATTTCAGGTGAAGAGGTTATAACTATCGGATACCCAACCGGTGTTTCGTCGCAATCGGTATTAACTTCGGGAACTGTTTCATCACCTGCGGTAAGATTTACCGGCTCGTCAAGTTATTCAACCAAAATGATTCAAACCGATGCACCCATCAACCCCGGCAACTCAGGTGGTGCTTTGGTTAATATGTACTCTCAAGTGATTGGTATTCCGTCGGTAAAACTTGCAGGTACTTCTTATGATAATATTGGTTATGCAATACCGTCAGACACCGTCATATCGGTTGCAGATTCGCTTATTAAACATGGATATGTTGCGGGTCGTGGAAGACTTGGTATTACCTATACTGAAATTAATTCTGTTATGGGTAAAATATTAGGCTCGCCCACAGGTTTGAAAATTGTCAGCATAAGCGACGACAGTGACCTTTACGGTAAGGGTATTAATGTCAATGATATTATTACACACATCAATAATGTTGAGATAACAAGTAGTGATGTAGCACTTGATATTATCGAAAGCACCGCACCGGGTGTTCCGCTTAATTTCACTGTTTACCACGAAAAAACCAAAACCAGTGGTTCAGTTTATGCTGCACTCTTACCCGACCAGGGAAATTCAAGTTATATAATCGAATTTACAGACGAATCATCAGGCAATCCGTTTGGAAACGGAAATTTTGACGATTTCTTCTCTGACCATTGATTAAACAATAAATAAAAATAACCCCTCACAGTTTTCTTTAGAACTGTGAGGGGTTATTTTAGTTAATAAATTATTCAACGTAACCGTCAGGGTTGCCTTTTTGCCAACGCCAGGTATCAACACACATATCTTCAATTGTGCGTTTTGCTTCCCAACCTAAGAGGTTTTTCGCCTTGTCAGCATTTGCATAAACCTCGTCAGGGTCACCGGGACGGCGAGGGTCAATAATATACGGAATTTCAATTCCAGAAGCTTTTTGGAAAGCGTCTTTTAACTGTAAAACACTGCAACCGTTACCGGTGCCGAGGTTAATAGCCTCACATCCGGTATTGTTCAAAGCCCAGTTTACTGCTTTAACGTGACCGTCAGCCAAGTCAACAACGTGAATATAGTCACGCACACCTGTGCCATCTACTGTATTGTAATCGTTGCCGAAAACGTGAAGTTTCTCTAACTTGCCGACTGCAACCTGCGAAATATAAGGCATAAGGTTGTTAGGGATACCCTTGGGGTCCTCACCTATAATTCCACTTTCGTGAGCACCGATGGGGTTAAAATAACGAAGTAAAGCAATACTCCAACCGTTGTCTGAAACAAAAAGGTCACGAAGAATTTCTTCAATAAACAATTTTGTTCTACCGTAAGGGTTAATGGCACCTAAAGGCATATTCTCAACCAACGGCATTGTTTTTGCAACGCCGTAAACGGTAGCAGAGGAGGAGAAAACGATTTTCTTAACACCAAATTCCTGCATAACATCGCACAGTGCAAAGGTAGAATCAATGTTGTTTTTATAGTACTCCATCGGGATTTTAACCGACTCACCGACAGCTTTTAAGCCTGCAAAATGAATTGCCGCCTCAATATTGTTTTCTTTAAAAATAGTGCGAAGAGCCTCGCGGTCGCAGACGTCTGCTTTGTAGAATTTTACCGGTTTGCCGATAATTTTCTCAACTCGTTTTAAGGATTCTTCCTTACTGTTACGAAGATTATCTACAACAACGATGTCATAGCCTGCTTTTGAAAGCTCAATACAAGTGTGGCTGCCGATATAACCGGCACCGCCTGTGATTAAAATTGCCATAATAATACACCCTTTCAGGAAAAATTAAACTAATTTACGGCCCATGAGTACACCTATAACAGATGCCATCATAAGTCCTCTTGTCCAACCGCTGGAATCACCTAAACAGTAAAGACCTTCAACACTTGTTGTAAGATTTTCATCCATTTTTACGCGGTTGCTGTAAAACTTTAATTCAGGACTGTAAAACAAGGTTTCAGTTGAAGCAAAACTGGGGACAACGTGGTCAACTGCCTGAATAAAGTTTATGATATTGGTCATTGCACGGTAGGGCATTGCGGCGGTAATATCGCCTGCAACTGCATCAGGTAAGGTTGGTTTTAAGTTTGCACGGGCTAATTCCTTATCCCAAGTGCGTTTGCCGTCGGAAAATGCACCCGCACCAACGATAACTACGTCTGTTTTCATCAAAATCTCTACGAATATTAAGTGTCAAAATGACAAGTTAGTATACTCGTCATTTTTAACCATTACATTATAACATATATATAACGATTTTGCAATAAAATATAGTGTTAATTTAAATTGTTGAAATAATGGAAAATTCGTGTTAAAATAAATGTAGAATAAATTAAAGGAGTGACAAAAATGTCTATTTTAAATATTACTAAAGATAATTTTGAAAACGAGGTTTTGAAATCAGAGAAAACAGTTTTAATTGATTTTTATGCCGATTGGTGCGGACCATGTCAGATGGTAGGCCCTATCGTTCATGAAATTGCTGAGGAACGTGATGATATTAAGGTTGGTAAAATAAATGTTGACGAGCAGCCTGAATTAGCTGCAGCTTTCGGTGTTCAGAGCATACCTATGTTGGTGGTTGTAAAGGAAGGTAAAATCGCTAATCAAACGGTTGGTGCAATGCCTAAAGCACAGATATTGGAATTACTGTAATTAAAAAAACCGCTGTTTCGTTTTGAAACAGCGGTTTTTTGTTGGACAAATAAAAATCAGATGTTGTTTTCTCTAATACCTAATATTCCTAATGTGCCGGGACCACAGTGGCAGGAAACGGTGCATCCTGCACGGGTAATAAGCACTTCCTTGTCAGGATATGCGGCCTCAGCCATTGCTTTTAATTCCAAAGCGATTTCATCACAGTTGCCTGAATGGGTGACAAATAAACGTTTACCAATAAATTTATTCTCATCTGCTAACTTTTCCGAAACATATTGTTTTAATACTTCACTCATTTTACCGCGGTATTTTTTGGTTACAGACATTTTGCCGTCTTTGACCTGAATCATGGGACGGAGCTTCAAAAGGTTTGCACCCAAAGCGGCGATAGACGAGCAACGACCGCCCTTGTGCAGATATTCCAATGTGTCAACAACAAACGATGCGTCAACCTTGGGAATAAGTCCGCTAATCTCATCATAAATCTCCTTTGCCGATTTACCCTCATCGGCTAAATCGCAGGCGTGAAGTACCAGTAAACCGATACCGGTTGAAAGGTTGCGACTGTCGATACAATAAACATTGTCTATATCTTCGGCAGCCATACGTGCACTGTTAAATGTGGTAGACATTTCAGAACTGATATGGAAATAAACCGCCTCATCACCGTCTTTAACATGGATGTTAATAAAATCTTCATGCTCGGTCATATTAGTAGCAGTGGTTTTAGCAAGATTTCCGCTTGCTTTGTAGTAAGCGTAAACGTCATCAGGGGTAATATCAACTCCGTCACGATGAGCTTCATCACCCAAAACTACGGTTAAAGGACTGATTTTAATATCCCTTGCGGCAATAATTTCGGCTGAAAGGTCGCAAGTGCTGTCACTTAAAATTAACGTTTTTTTGTTGCTCATAACTCTTTTCCTCCAAAGAATGAAAGTTATATTTATGAATACTTTTCAAGTATAACACATTTTTCGCGATTTCTCAACATTTTTTATTTTTATTTTATTTTTATAAAAATTACTCTTTTATTTTCACAAAAATACTGTTATACTATAGTTTGTAGTTATTGGTTTTAGAATTTCATGAAATGGGATGTATAAATTATGGCAAAACAAAATAATTCATCTACTTTTGTAGCTTGTCTTGCGGTGGGACTTGTGGCGGTTATTGCAATTACGGCAATAGCTATCAACGGTTGGGGAAAGAAAGACCCCGTGACCGAAAGTTCTTCGGTTGATACCGTGTCGCTTCCGTCAACCTCAAGCGAAGCAGGGTCGAGTTCTGCACCGTCTTCGTCCGAGGAAACCCCGTCTTCGTCTGAGGCTGAAAGTTCGTCAAGTCAGGACAGTTCTACTACAAGTTCTAATAACAGTAGTTCTACTTCAAGTGACAAACGCCCTGCAAATTATCCTGCTAACGACGGGGATAAGGTTTGTTATTTAACCTTTGATGACGGTCCGTCAACTGCTGTCACAACAAGGATTTTGGAAACTCTCCAAAAGTATAATGCCAAGGCTACATTCTTTGTTGCAAATGGTAGTAAAAGTATGTTAACTAAAATCAAAGATGGCGGTCACGCTATAGGTTTGCATACAGATACGCACGATTACGATATTTATAAAAGCAAGGAAGCGTATTTTAAGGATTTGAACGCCATTAGCGATAAGGTTTATGCTGCGGTTGGCATACGTTCTAAAATTATCCGTTTTCCTGGCGGAAGCAGTAATACTGTAAGTAAAAGCCGTTGCAAAGGTATTATGTCGGTATTGGTTGAAGAGGTTGAAAGACAAGGTTATGCTTATTTTGACTGGAACGTTGACAGTAATGACGCCAATGCAAGCAAAATGCAGGTTATTGACGGTAAAAAGAGAACACCCAAAGCAACTATTGTCAATAGTGTTTTAAACAGTGCTAAAGGTAAAGATAAAATTTGTGTTTTGATGCACGATATTGCTGTTAAAACTACCACAGCCGATGCTCTTCCCGAAATTATTGAGGGACTTCGCGATATGGGTTACCGCTTTGAAGCATTAACAACATCATCACCTGTATTCCATATGAAAGTAAACAATTAAGGAGTATTTTAAGATGGTTTTAAAGATTAAAAAAGTTAACGAAAACGCTGTTATTCCCAAAGCTGCTACCGGTGGCAGTGCGGGTATGGATTTGTACGCTTGTCTTGACAGTGACGTTACTTTAGCACCAGGTCAGCGTGCTTTAATCCCTACCGGAATTGCAATTGCATTAGAATCTAACGCTTATGTTGCTTATATATATGCACGAAGTGGCTTGGCTATTAAAAGCGGTATTACTTTGTCAAACTGTGTTGGCGTTGTTGACAGTGATTATCGCGGTGAGGTTAAGGTTGGATTGATAAATTTGTCCGACAGTGAATATACCGTTAAAAACGGGGACAGAATTGCACAAATGGTAATTGCTCCCGTTATTATGGCAGATATCGAAGAGGTGCCTGAGCTTGACGAAACCGAGCGTGCCGCAGGTGGCTTTGGCTCAACCGGAAGGAGTTAAAAATGGAGTCTTTTGCGTTAAAGCATAAACCAACCTTAAATTCAGCGTCGGTTGTACTGTTTGTTTTAGGATACATCGTATGTGGTGTTTTCGGTTGGCTTGATGTCATAAAAGATTTGTTTAATGTTAACGGTTCAAACATGGGAGAAAAACTTAAAATGCCGATTACATACAGTATAGTTTGCTTTGTGTTTTTTTCTTTACTGATAGCTCTTGCGGTTTTTGGATTGTTACTGAAAAACAAATTAATGGTTTTTTTAAGCCTTGGTTACGAAGTGCTTTTTGTGATTTCCTTTGCACTGTTAGGTGTGTTTGCGATGGGAAATATTGAAAGTGTGACGCTTTTCAAAATTTTAACCTATATGTTGTGCTTTATGCTCATTCCTGTTTATGGAGTTATTTGGCATTTAAGAGTTGTATTTTTCCTGATTTTCATTCCATTAATTATTTTTGGAATCGTATCAGCAATAAAGGTATGTAAAAAAAGCAAAGTTTCTAAAAAGAAAAAATGATTTGTTAAGGTGCAGTGGCGTGGGCGTTACTGCACCTTTTGTTATTTTTTAAAACTTGTCTGCATAGTATTTCAAGGAAAGGACTGATATTATGCAGGCGATGTATCCCGAAAGCCGAAAGAGGCAGAGTGATTATAAATTAAATATATTGGTATTGCAGACAGTTACCGTTGCGGTGATTTTACTTTTTGGTATCGGCATCCGTGTGTTTGGGGGAGAGGTGTATTTAAAGTTTAGTCGATGGTACCATAAAAATTTTGATGATATTACTATTGCGTCGGAAGTTTTGATGCCAGAGAGTAATGAGCCCTTAAAATCACCTCAGGTTTATACTGAAAGCGAAACGCAATTGTCAGAAGAACAGATTCCCGCAACCAAAGAGGAAATCGATGAAACCGAAAACACTGGGGAAGAATACGACAGTGAAATTGACGGCAGTGTTACCGGCAATATAACCGATTTTGAGAATATCGAAACCACAACCGTTTCAGGAGGAGTAAATACCTTTTTAATGCCGACTTTGGGTGAGGTGGTTTCAAAATACGGTTACCGCACTCATCCGATAACTAAAAAATATACAATGCACAACGGAATTGATATTGCCGCTAAAAAAGGGAGTGATATTTACGCTTCGTTTGACGGTACGGTAACCTCGGCAGGGTACAGTGAATCTTACGGATATTATGTTATAGTGTCACATTCTAAAAATGTTGATACGCTTTATGCTCATTGCAGTAAATTAAAGGCAAAAAAGGGCGATACCGTTAAAAAAGGCGATGTAATAGCATTGGTCGGTAGTACGGGTTGGTCAACCGGACCGCATTTGCATTTCGAAATAAGAGTTGGTGGCTACCGGATTGACCCTGAATGGATGTTAGGCAGTGTGACCGAGGTATGATTTTTAAACTTTTTAATATAGAGTTTCAAATTTCCGTTCCTTTTGCGGTGATGTTTGCATTTTTGCTCGTGACCGATAAAACAGGGTTGATGTCAGCGTCGTTGCTTGCGGTTGTGTTGCATGAAATCGGTCATTTAATTTGGATGAAAAAATGCCGTACTGCACCGAAATCGGTTAAAATGTCTTTAGGCGGAGTGCTTATGGTGGGAAGTGCATTTTGCACCGCAAAAGAAAGCATTTCCATAGCCTTGGCAGGACCGATAGTGAATTTTTTGTTTTCCGCTGTATTTTATTGTTTAGGAGTTTATTTTGATAATCTTTTACTGGCGGCTTTCGGTGTAGTGCAGTTTTTGGTGGGTGCGGTTAATCTTTTGCCGGTAAAAGGTCTTGATGGTGGAACAGTTTTAAGAGTTTTAGTCCTAAAATACTGCAAACGAAACGTTGCTTTAACCGTAAAATTGGTGTCATTTTGCGTTTCTGTAGCGATTTTAGTGCTTGGAATTGCCGTCGCAGTAAAAAATACTTCAAATCCGTCATTGCTTTTATTGGGAATTTATCTTATAATATTAAATATATCCCGCATAGGACTTTATGAATAATTTTTTGGACGTGAAAAAATGACAGAAGAAAAAATGGAACAGTTACTGCTTTCGGTTCAAAAGCCGGGCCGATATGCCGGCAACGAGCAGGGAAGCGTTATAAAGGACAAGTCAAAGGTGGATTTAAGATTTGCCTTTTGCTTTCCTGATACATATGAGGTTGGAATGTCCCACCTCGGAATGAAAATTCTTTACTCGCAGTTTAATGCTCGCGAGGATATTTGGTGTGAGCGAGTTTTTGCACCGTGGGTTGATTTTGAAGAGGTTATGAGGGAAAATAATATTCCTCTGTTTGCTTTAGAAAGTCACGACCCGTTGACCGATTTTGATATTATCGGCTTTACCTTGCAGTATGAACTTTGCTATACCAACGTTTTGAATATGCTTGATTTGAGTGGTATTCCGCTTAAATCATCTGAGCGTAAGGGCTTGAAAAATTTGGTAGTTGCCGGAGGTCCTTGCGTTTGTAACCCTGAACCATTAGCCGATTTTGTTGACATCTTCTTTTTAGGAGAGGGCGAGGAGGTTGATTTAGAGGTTATCAACCTTTACCGTGAGTGCCGAGATAAAGGTGTTTCTAAAGAAGAATTTTTAGAAAAGGCTTCAAAAATCGAGGGTGTTTATGTTCCGTCACTTTATGATATAGAGTATAACGAGGATAACACAATTAAGGCAGTTATACCTAAAAGCACAGCACCTGCAACGGTGAAAAAACGTATTATTAAGGATTTAGATAACTGTTTTTATCCCGAAACCTTTGTTACTCCGTTTATTGAAATTATACACGACAGAGCAGTGCAGGAGGTTTTTAGGGGTTGTATCCGCGGCTGCCGTTTTTGTCAGGCGGGATTTATTTATAGGCCCGTGCGTGAGAAGTCGGCAGATACTGTTAACCGTCAGGCAAAATGCCTTTGCGAAAATACGGGTTATGAGGAAATTTCACTTTCAAGTTTAAGTACAAGTGATTACACCAAGCTTGAAGAACTGTTAGGTGAAATGCTTGATTGGAGTGATAACCAAAAGGTAAGCATATCCTTGCCGTCTTTAAGAGTGGACAACTTCTCACCCGAACTTTTGGAAAAGGTCAAAAAGGTCAAGAAATCAGGTCTTACCTTTGCACCTGAAGCCGGCACACAAAGACTTCGTGATGTTATCAATAAAAACGTCACCGAAGAAGAAATTATGCGTACCTGCCTTACTGCTTTTCAGGGCGGTTACACCTCGGTTAAACTTTACTTTATGTTGGGCTTGCCGACCGAAACTGACGAGGATTTAATCGGTATTACCGCTTTGGGTCAGAAAATTGTCAATATGTTCTATGAAATGCCTGAAAGACCAAAGGGCAAGTCAGTCAACGTTTCAATAAGCGTTTCGACCTTTGTGCCCAAGCCGTTTACTCCGTTCCAGTATGAGCCGCAGGATGATTTATTGGAGGTTGAGCGCAAGCAAAAGTTACTTGTAGACAGTTTGACTACCAAGAAAATTACATTGAGTTGGCACGATTCAAAAACCAGTATTTTAGAGGGCGTTTTTGCTCGCGGTGACCGTAGATTAGGTAAAGTTATATATGTGGCACATAAACTCGGCTGTAAGTTTGACGGTTGGGGTGAAATGTTCGATTACGATAAGTGGATGAAAGCCTTTGACACTGCAGGCGTAAATCCGGACTTTTATAATCACCGCACACGTGACTTTAATGAAATTTTACCTTGGAGTCACTTGGATTATTATGTTTCAGAAAAGTTTTTGCAGGAGGAAAACCGAAAAGCACATGCGGCGGCAACTACTCCTCATTGCCGCGAAAAGTGTTCTAATTGCGGTGCCGCTTGTATGAAGGTAGGTGTTTGTGTTGAGAAACGTTAGAGTGTTTTATGCAAAACAGGGACGTATGAAGTATGTGTCACATCTCGATATGAACCGCTATATGGTAAGGCTTTTTAAGGTGGCAAAAATACCCGCCTGGTATACTGAAGGCTTTAACCAGCACTTGTATTTAACCTTTGCGTTGCCGTTGTCATTAGGCATTACCGCCGACTATGATGTTATTGATTTAAAAATTGTCGATGATAATTTTACTAACGAGCAAATTTTAAGTAACCTTAAAGAAAAGGCGGCAGAGGGTATTGAAATTCTTAATGTCAGTGAGCCTTGGTGCAAGGTGCCTGAATTAAAATTTGCGTCTTATACTTTGACGTATAAGGACAGTGATGCTGAAGTGCTGATAGCTTTAGATAGGTTGTTGCATTCAAACGCTATCTTGGCTGAAAAGAAGGGTAAAAAGAATAAAATCACTTTGCTTAATTTGGCGGAAAAGATTAAGTCAATTGAAACCGATTTAAGTGGGGATACGCTGACTGTAAAGGTCACACTACCTGCAGGTAACGATGAAAACATTAATCCTCAATTGTTTTTACAGTCGTTTATCAGTTCAGGTAACCGCAAACCTGAGGTGGTTTTAATCAACCGAAATATGCTTTATACCGAAAATATGCAAGTATTTGAATAAATTTTTAGCCGAGTTGAAAAACTCGGCTTTTTTCTTATTGACAAATTTATAATCTTAATATATAATACACAACAGATGTTGCATAACGTGTGTTGCACAAAAAGGAGTTGGTTAAAAAATGCCACCGAAAGCAAAATACGATAGAGAAGAAATAGTGGATATCGCCGTAAATTTAGTACGTCAAAAAGGTGCGGATGCTTTAACTGCACGTGAAATGGCAGAGTGTTTAGGAACATCGTCAAGACCTATTTTTACGGCGTTTGAAAATATGACCGAGCTGAAAAAAGCAGTTATTGATAGATGTAATTCTATTTATGAGGAATATTGCAAACGTGAGGTTGCAGAAAATTTATATCCTGAATATAAGGCTTTTGGTATGGCATATATCAAGCTAGCATGTGAAGAGAGCAATATTTTTAAACTTTTGTTTATGAGTGAAAACGAGAATGCTTATATGGATTCACACTACAAATCGGTTGTTAATATTGTTCAAAAGCAAACCGGATTAGGTGAGCAGGGGGCTGACCGTATGCATTTTGAAATGTGGGCTTTTGTTCACGGTATTGCTACAATGCTTGCAACAAAGTATATTGAATTGGATATAAAAACTGTCAGTGACTGCTTGTCAGATGTTTATGACGGACTTAAAAGGAGATTTAATAATGGAGAGAATAATTGAAATTAAAAATTTAAATAAATCCTTCGGCGAAGTAAAAGCTGTGCAAGATTTAAGCTTTAATGTGCGTCGCGGTGAGCTGTTTGCATTTTTAGGTGTTAACGGTGCTGGTAAAAGTACAACTATATCAATTATGTGCGGTCAACTTTTAAAGGATTCGGGAAGTGTTGTTATTGATAATTGCGACCTCGACGAAAACACTGATGCAATAAAGAGTGAGCTTGGTGTTGTGTTCCAAAATTCAGTGCTTGATAAAGCGTTATCGGTTTATGATAACCTTGAAACCCGTGCTGCTTTATATGGAATAGTAGGTGAAAAATTCAAGGAAAAATTAAATGAGCTTGCCGAAAAGTTAGAGTTTAAGGATTTACTTAAACGTACAGTCGGTAAACTTTCAGGCGGACAAAGACGCAGAATTGATGTAGCAAGAGCTTTGTTGCACGAGCCTAAAATATTAGTTTTAGATGAACCCACTACTGGTCTTGACCCTCAAACAAGAAGTCTGCTTTGGGGGTTTGTTGAAAACTTGCGTAAGAACACCGGAATGACAGTTTTCTTGACAACACATTATATGGAAGAAGCGGCAGATGCCGATTATGTTGTAATTCTCGATAGCGGTAAAATTGCGGCAGAGGGCACACCGCTTGAACTTAAGAACAAATATACCGGTGACTTTATTACACTTTACAATATAACTGAAGACGAAATTAAGTCATTAGGTATGGACTATACTGGGCTTCGTGATGCTTACCGTGTTTCAGTACCTAATACTACCGCTGCTACCGAACTTATTATTAAAAACCCTGCAGTTTTCCGTGACTATGAAATCACGAAGGGCAAAATGGACGATGTTTTTTTGGCGGTGACCGGTAAACGTTTAACAGGAGGTAATAAAAATGAATGATTTAAAAGCGTTAATCAAGCGTAATACAAAGCTGTTTTTTAAGGATAAGGGAACATTTTTCACTTCGCTTATAACACCCTTAATTTTACTGTTTTTATATGTTTGTTTTTTGGGTAATGTATACCGCGACAGCTTTGAAATGACATTTGAGCAAATGAACATCGGTATTACGGTACCTGACAAAGTCTTGAATGCTTTAGTTAGCGGTCAGTTGTTTTCGTCACTTCTGGCGGTTTGTTGCGTTACTGTTGCATTTTGTTCAAATATGATAATGGTAAACGACAAGGTAAACGGCTCGCGTTTTGACCTAACTATAACTCCCGTAAAGCCTTCGACAATGGCTTTCGGATATTATATTTCAACCGCCATATCTACTCTTATCATAACATTTGTGGCAATTGGAGTGTGCTTGATTTATGTTGCCGCTACCGGTTGGTTTATGTCGGTAACGGATATTCTATTGCTGGTGTTAGATGTTTTTTTGCTTACTATGTTCGGCACGGCTCTTTCGAGTATAATTATAGTTTTCCTTTCGTCACAAGGACAGATTTCAGCAGTAGGCACAATTGTCAGTTCAGGTTACGGCTTTGTTTGCGGTGCTTATATGCCGATTTCACAGTTTTCCGAAACACTGCAGAATATAATTGCCTTGTTGCCCGGAACTTACGGAACATCGCTTGTGAGAACGCATGCAATGAACGGCTCTATTTTAGAACTTGAAAAGTTTGGTTTACCGAGCGAGGTCATTGAAAGTGTTAAGGACACTGTTGACAGTAATTTGTACTTTTTTGGTGCAAAGGTCAGCGAGGTGGCAAAATACGGCGTGTTAGTCGGTTCGGTTGTTTTGTTAATTGTTGCATATATTATTGTTAATGTAGTAAGAAACAAAAAACCGATTGCAAAATAATTTAAAGTAAAGCATAAATTTGTATGAAGTTGTGTCCTTGCGGACACAAACACAAAAAGAAAGACACGATTTTCATCGTGTCTTTCTTTTTTGGTGCCGCTGACCGGACTTGAACCGGTACGGTATCGCTACCGAGGGATTTTAAGTCCCTTGTGTCTGCCTATTCCACCACAGCGGCGTTATCTGTTCGAAAAAGGGGAGACCCCATTTCGTACAAATGCTATTATATAGGCTTTAAGGGGTTTTGTCAACATTTTTTTAATGTAAATTTTAATATTTTATCTCTGTTATGATGTGAATTTCACAATATTTAGTAGATGTACAATTTGCACAACACAACTTTCTCAATTTTGTTATAAATTTAATAAAAATTTGCTTGCATTTTACGTAACAACCTTATATAATATAAGCATAGTGGTGAAAAGTGGAGTGAAAAACCACTGATAGACCATAAAAGTGGTGTGAAAGGAGCGGCCTTGAGATGTTTTTTGGACAGCATTATCATAACGTAGATAAAAAAGGCCGTGTTTTCGTGCCTGCAAAGTACCGCGAGGAGTTGGGCGAGGAGTTTATGTTAAGCCGCAGTCCCGACGGTAAACGTTGTCTTTGCATTTATCCTATGAGCGAATGGAAAATTATTGACGAAAAGTTAAAGGCTTTGCCGGCAGTTCAGGCAGGCAAGCTGGTACGCTTCATGTATTCGGGAGCTGAACAGGTTTCCTGCGATGCACAAGGCCGTGTGCTTATTCCTCAAAGCTTGCGTGAATATGCAGAGCTTGACGGTGAGGCTGCAGTAATCGGTATGTCGTCAAAGGTTGAGATTTGGAACGGCGATGCATTCCGCAAGGAAGAGGCTGAGGAGACCCCCGAATCTATTGCCGAGTTGGCACAGTTGCTCGGTTTCTAATTGGATATGGAGTTTAAACATGTATCTGTACTTCTTAATGAAGTGCTTGAGAATTTAAATATTAAGTCCGACGGCACGTATGTTGATGGTACTGCCGGCGGAGCGGGACATTCTAAAGAAATAGCCAAAAGACTTACAAGCGGTCATCTTTATGCGCTTGACCGCGACCCGGATGCCGTAAAAATTGCGACCGAGCGTTTAAGCGGTTTGCCGGCAACGGTTATTCATACAAATTATGCCGATATGACCGAGGCGTTAGCTGAAAAGGATGTAAATGCGGTTGACGGTGTGTTGCTGGACTTGGGAGTATCTTCATGGCAATTAGATAACGGTGAACGCGGTTTTTCTTATCATGCTGATGCACCGTTAGATATGAGAATGAGCCAAAGCGGTACTTCAGCTGCCGATTTAGTTAATACATTAGATGTACAAGCCCTTACTGATATATTAAGGGATTACGGTGAAGAAAAATTTGCTTACAGAATTGCTTGTAACATTGTAAAGCAAAGAGAAAAATCACCGATACGTACAACCTTAGAGTTGAGCGACATAATTTCAAATTCAGTTCCTGCCGCAGTAAGACGTGACGGACATCCGGCAAGAAAAAGTTTTCAGGCAATAAGAATTGCGGTAAATCAGGAGTTTGAAGCCGAAACAGCCGGTATTACAGCAGCATTTGATATGTTAAAACCGGGTGGAAGGCTATGTGTGATAACATTCCACTCTTTAGAGGACAGGCTTGTTAAGAACTTATTCCAAGAGTTTTCAAAAGGTTGTGTTTGTCCGCCCCAGATACCGATTTGTGTATGCGGACGTAAGCCTCGCGGAAAATTGGTTACAAGAAAACCAATTATACCGAGTGAGAATGAAATTAAACAAAACGCACGAAGCAGAAGTGCTAAATTAAGAGTAATAGAAAAACTTTAAAAAAGAGGAGAATATGGGTTAAAATGGATAATCTCAAGTATTACAATGACAGTTTTGCATACGATTATGACCGTTTTGTGTCTGTACCCAAGAAAAAGGCAGAAATACATGAGTATCCTATAGTTAAAACTAAAGCAAAATCAAAAGCTGACAGAAGAAAGGCACAGCTTGTCCGAAATTTTGTTATTTCAGGTCTTGCTATAATGGCAGTTTGCTCAAGCCTTTTCTTGCGAGCTGAAATTTCTTCTATGAGAAGCGATATTAACGATATTAATAATGAAATAGTAGAACTTGAAAGTGAAAAAACAAGACTTTCTGTTGAAATGGAACGTAAGGTTTCGGTTATTAATTTGGAGGAGTCGGCAATAGCTCTCGGTATGCAGAAATGTGAAAAGAGTCAGGTTACCTACATCAACACAAATAATACCGATACTGCCGTAAATTCTAAAGGAGAACTCACAGTAAGGCAGAATATTGATTAAAATAAATAAATATAATTGTATGTAAAACAAATTTAACGGCGAGAGCCGGACCATATTAGTCCGGCTCTCGTTCAGGCGTTAAAAGAATATTTTTAAAATTTAATTCAGGGAGTGAGACGGTTGGCTAAAACACCTAACAGAAGTATGATTATAAGGATTATAGTCGTTTGGGCGATTATGACCTTAACTATGTTCGGTCTTATTGGCGGCCGTCTTGTTTATTTAATGGTAACAAAAAGTGATTTCTATCAGCAAAAGGCTGCAGAACAACAACTTTACGATACCGTTATTGCCGCTGAACGCGGTGAAATTTTAGACCGCAACGGTGCTTTGCTTGCTACAAGTGCTCAGGTTTGGACTGTTTATATTACTCCGAACAGTTTTAAGAAAATTACAGATACTGCCAAACTTCAGGCAGTAAAGTCTGAAATTGCAACCAATCTTTCTACCATATTAGGTTTGGATTACCAAACCGTATTAGACTATACAAACAAAAATACAAGTTACGTTAAGGTTAAATCTAATGTAGAAAAGCCTGAAGCGGATAAAATTCGCCAATATATGGCCGACAGTAAGTATAAGGTCGGCGAGTATATGGGTCTTGATGAAAGCAGCAAGCGTTATTATCCCAATGATAATCTCGCTTCGGTTGTTTTAGGCTTTGTTGGTACTGATAATCAAGGCTTGGGTGGACTTGAAAAGCAGTATGATAATGTGCTCACCGGCATTCCTGGTCGTGTAGTATCCGCTAAAGACGCAACCGGAAAAAATATGACCACAAATTATGAGGTTAAGGTTGAGGCAAAACCTGGTAATACACTTATTACCTCGCTTGATTCTTATGTCCAAAGTGTTTGCGAAAAGTATCTTGACCAAGCAATAGTTGACAATAAGGTTATTGAACGCGGTGCTGTAGTTTGTATGAACGTAAATACCGGTGAAATTATGGCATTAGCCGTAAAGGGCGACTTTGACCCCAATGCACCGTTCACATTATCCGAAGCCGACCAACAGATTGCTGACGCTTTAGAGGGTGACGAGAGAACCAAAAAACTAAACGAACTTCGTAACCGTCAATGGCGAAATAAGGTTGTATCTGATACCTATGAGCCGGGTTCGGTTTTCAAGGTTGTTACCGCCGCAATGGCATTAGAAGAGGGCGTTACCTCATTAGGTAAACACTACAGTTGCAGTGGTTATATTGTTGTTGCCGGCAGACGAATCAACTGTCATAAAAAGACCGGTCACGGTGCAGAAACTTTGACACAGGCAGTGCAGAACTCCTGCAACCCGGTATTCATTACATTCGGTCAGCAGTTGGGAGTTAAAACGTTTAATAAGTATTATGAGGCTTTCGGACTTCGACAGAAAACCGGTATAGACCTGCCGGGCGAGAGTAGTCCTATTTACTATAATCCTGATAAAATGAGTATTTCAGACTTGGCATCGTCATCCTTCGGTCAGACCTTCCAGGTTACACCGATTCAAATGATAACCGCAGTTTCTGCCGCAGTTAACGGTGGATATTTAGTTCAGCCGCATATTGTAAATGAAATTGTTGATGCTGATAAAAACACTGTTAAAAAGATAGGAACAACTGTCAGACGTCAGGTTATTTCTACAAAAACTTCCGAAACAATTCGCTCGCTTATGGAGGCAGTTGTTGACGGTGGCGGCGGTAAAAACGCTTATGTTTCGGGCTATCGTATCGGCGGTAAGACCGGTACGTCGCAAAAATTGACCGACATCAATCAAACGGGTGAAAAGGCAATTTATATTGCGTCATTCTGCGGTGTTGCACCTATGGATGACCCTGAAATTGCAGTTCTAGTTATGCTCGACGAGCCTACCGGCGACGCTTATTACGGCGGTACAATTGCTGCACCTGTGGGCGGTCAGATTATGGCGGAAATTTTACCTTATTTGGGTTATGAACCGCATTATACTGAAGAAGAACTTTCAAAAATGGCTGTAAAAATCCCGTCGGTTACCGGACAGTCGGTTGAAAACGCTAAGAAGTTGATTTCAGAAAAAGGCTTAAAATACGAAATAATCGGTAACGGAACCAATGTCATAAAGCAGTTCCCGGTAGCAACCGAATCTCTTTACAGTGACGGTGTTGTGATGCTTTATACAGAGGAAACTGCCGAAATCAAGAAAACAACCGTACCGTCATTCGTGGGACTTTCTATTAGTGCAGTTAATGAATTAGCAAAAAATAAAAATATAAACGTTCAGTTCTCGGGTACTTTGAGCTCCGGCTCCGGTTTTGTGGCTTACAAGCAGGATATAAGCGAGGGTACTGAAGTTGACCGCGGAACAATTGTTACAGTATATTTCCGTACAACCGAAACGGCTGAATAATGATAACTCATGAGAGGAAAAATATGAAATTATTCGATTTAATGAAAGAACGCTCGGGCAAATTTGCTGAGTTGGATATAACAGGTGTCACCTGTGATTCGCGTAATGTTCAAAAAGGTAATGCTTTTGTCTGTATTAACGGTGCAACTGTTGACGGACATAAGTTTGCAAAAATGGCATATGACGGCGGTGCGGCAGTAATTATTTGTGAAAAGGATGTAGGTCTTCCTAATCAAATTTTTGTTGAGGATTCACGCCGTGAGTTTGCAGAACTTTGTGCAAAATGGTTCGGGTCACCTGCAAAGAAACTCAAGTTAATCGGTGTTACCGGCACTAACGGTAAGACCTCGGTTTCTTATATGGTTAAGAGTATTCTTGAACATTGCGGACATAAGACAGGTTTAATTGGCACTATCCAAAATATGATTGGTGACGAGGTTTTGCCCTCTAAAAACACTACACCCAGTGCTTATGAATTACAGTCGATGTTTTCACTTATGTTAGCATCAGGTTGTGATTATTGTGTAATGGAAGTTTCCTCTCACGCACTTGACCAGAACAGAGTTTACGGTTTAGAGTTTGAGGTTTCGGCGTTTACCAATCTCACACAAGACCATTTAGATTACCATATTACAATGGATAACTATTTAAAGGCTAAAAAGAAGCTTTTTGAAGTTTCGAAAACAGCTGTTGTTAATAAAGACGACAGTTATTTTGGTGATTTGGTTGACGGATTAAAGTGTAATGTTAAAACTTTTTCCTGTTTGGGCAACGATGCCGATTTTAAAGCCGAGAACATTAAATTAAAATCTGACGGCTCGACTTTTGATATGATTAGCGGTGGAAAATTGACCGAAATTAAAACCGCAATCGGCGGAAAATTCACACCGTATAATGCTATATGTGCCGGTGCAATCGCTTTGGAATTAGGTGTTAGTTTAGAGGATATTTCATCTGCATTTATGAAGATGACCGGAGTTAAAGGCAGGGCAGAGGTTGTACCTACCGGACGCGATTTTACAGTGCTTATTGACTATGCACACACTCCTGACGGCTTGGAAAACATTTTAAAGACGTTTTCCGAGGTCGAGAAAAACCGTCTTATTGTGCTATTCGGATGTGGCGGTGACCGCGACCGTACAAAGCGTCCTAAAATGGGTGCGATTGCAGTTAAAAACGCTGATTATGTCATTGTTACAAGTGATAATCCGCGTACTGAAGACCCTCGTTCCATTATCGACGATATATTAGAGGGCATGAAAGATTCGCCCGTGCCGGTTTTGGTTATTGAAAACCGTATTGAGGCAATAAAAAAATGCGTGCAAATAGCCACAACTGGTGATATAATTGTTTTAGCAGGCAAAGGTCACGAAACATATCAGATTTTAAATAGCGGAACTATTCACCTTGATGAGCGCGAGGTTGTGGCTGAAGCCTTAAAGGAATTATAAACTATTAACCCTTGGAGGAATGAACAATGACGGGAATTATACCTGCAATTGCAGTATTAGTGAGCTTTATAGCGGCGTATCTTTTGGGATATCCCGCAATACCGTTGTTAAAACGTTTAAAATTCGGTCAAACTATACGTGACGAAGGACCTGCTTGGCATAAATCAAAGCAGGGAACACCTACAATGGGTGGTGTGCTCATTATAATTGGTGTATTGCTTGGTGTTGCACTTTCAATGGGTGCTACCTCCTTTGTTGATGTCGGACTTTCGGCAGAGTTTGGTAATTCATTAAGCTTTACCAAAATTTTTGCAGGTTTAGGTTTGTCTATCGTAATGGGCTTAATTGGTTTTATTGATGACTATATTAAGGTCGTTAAAAAACGTAATTTGGGGCTTACTGCTTCACAAAAAACTGCTTTACAGTCCTTGGCTTGTGCAACGTATCTTATCAGTCTTGCATTAGCTGGCTTAAAAACAACATGGGTGCCATTTATTGGTGAAGTAAGTGTTGTTTCAGGCATTGGCATAATCTTTTGGCCGATTGCATTTTTCTTTATTTACGGTTTCACAAACGCCGTTAACTTGACCGACGGTCTTGACGGTTTGGCATCAAGCGTTACATTGGTTGTTGCGGTTGCTTTTATGCTTATGGCAGGCACGTTACAGGAAATCGGTGCTAATATTGTTGCCTCTGCTTTAGCAGGTGCTTGTGTTGGCTTCCTTACTTGGAACTGGCACCCTGCAAAGATATTTATGGGCGATACCGGCTCGATGTTCTTGGGCGGTATGGTTGTAGCACTGGCGTTTATGATAAACCGCCCGATTTATCTTATGCTTGCAGGTATTGTTTATCTTATTGAGGCACTGTCGGTTGTACTGCAGGTCGCTTATTTTAAGAAAACTGGTAAAAGATTATTTAAAATGAGTCCTATCCACCATCACTTTGAAAAATGTGGTTGGAGTGAGGTTAAAATAGTAATCGTTTTCTCTATTGTTACATTAATAGGCTGTGCCATTTGTGTGGCATCAGTAAAATTAGCATAATTAAATTTTTCAAAAAAGGAGTTGACCGTTTTGCCTGAAAATGCACTAAACAAAAAGAAGTCAAATAAAAAGAGCAAACTATCGGCATTGTTTGTTGAGGGCAAAATGGATTTGACATTCCTTTTTTTGCTATTAATAATTTTAACTGTCGGCTTGGTTATGCTGTTTTCGGCAAGCTATGTTTTTGCCGATACTTATTACGGTAATAGTTATCACTTTATTACAAAACAGGCAGGGTTTGCTGTTTTTGGTGTTATTTTGATGCTTTTAGTATCAAGATTTGATTACCATATTATAAGAAAATTTGCTGTTCCTTTTTACATTATAATGGCAGTGTTTTTGGTAGTAATGCTTATCTTACCGCCAATGGTTGCTGGTACAAGTGTTAAACGTTGGTTTTCTATTGGACCTATAAACTTTCAGCCGTCCGAATTAGCAAAATTTGCGGTAATACTGCTGCTTGCACACTTGATTGCCGCAAATCAAAAATTAATGAAGACCTTTAGATTTGGCTTTTTATTTTTAGGACTGACTGTTGGCTTAATTTGTGTTCTTGTTGTGCTTGAACCGCATTTATCGGCAACCGTTTTGATATTTTTAATTGGTGCCGTTATGATGATTGTGGGCGGTTTGCAACTTCGATATATAATAGGCGGTTTAGCCGTTGCGGCAACTGGTATAATTATTGTTATGAGTGGTGTTATAAAGTACGCTCAGGACAGAATTACATTCTGGCTTGACCCGTGGTCTGCACCTGTTGGTGAGGGTTATCAAACAATACAGTCCTTGCTCGCTATCGGCTCGGGCGGATGGGTTGGTAAAGGTTTGGGTCAATCAAATCAAAAGCATCTTTGGGTTCCCGAACCGCATAACGACTTTATTTTTTCAATTGTTTGTGAAGAATTAGGTGTTATTGGTGCAATGGTAATTATTATTCTTTTCTGCCTTTTGATGTGGAGAGGATTTTCAATTGCTGTTAAAGCACCCGATAAGTTTGGAAGTCTTTTGGCTTTAGGTCTTACTTTTCAGGTAGGTCTTCAAATGACACTGAATGTTCTTGTTGTTACAAATACAATTCCTAATACCGGTATTAGCTTGCCGTTCTTTAGTTATGGCGGTACTTCGTTGGTTATTTTGTTGGTTGAAATGGGAATTATTTTAGGAATTTCACGAAGTTGTAATAATAAGAAAACACTTTAGCCAAAGCATTTAAACTCGAACCAGCCTTAAAGGGCGGTTTTTAGGTGTCTTTCGGCTCATTGTCGCACATAGGCGTTAGCCTTACGTGCTTCGCTTCACCAAAATCCACACAAAAAAACGCACCTTTAAGGTCGCAGAATTTTGTAAATAAAGGATTTTTTGGTGTGCGAGACACAAAACGCAGTAAATCCTGACGGATTTACGAGTATTTTAACAAAGTCACAGCGAAAAATACTTGTTTCAAAATCTGATTCAAGTTTGAATGCTTTGGCTAACTTTGGGGTGTAGGGTATGCATATAGTTTTTGCAGGCGGCGGTACTGCCGGTCATATTAATCCGGCAATTGCGGTTGCGGGTTACTTAAAGCAGGTCGATAAGGACTGTAAAATCAGTTTTATCGGCACTGCAAAGGGTATGGAGAGCCGACTTGTGCCGTTAGCAGGATATGACTTTTATACTATTGATGTTGCAGGTTTTCAAAGAAAGATAACCTTAAAAAATATAGGACGAAACATTACTGCTGCCTATAAGGCGGTAGCTTCGTCATTTTCGTCTAAAAAATTACTAAAAAAGCTTAATCCGAACGTTGTTGTCGGTACAGGCGGTTATGTTTGCGGACCTGTGTTGCGTGAGGCAGCAAAGTTGGGAATTAAAACCGCAGTTCACGAGGCAAATGCTTACCCCGGTGTTACCATTAAAATGTTAGCACCATTAGTTGATGTTGTTATGGTTGCAATGGAGGATGCTTTAAAAAATTTAAAGCCTAAAAATCCTGCAATTGTGACCGGTAACCCGATTAGACAGTCTTTAACTGCAATTTCCAAATGGGAAGCAAGAGAAAAACTGAATATTCCTGATGATGCGAAGGTTTTACTTTCATTCGGCGGCAGTTTGGGTGCCAGAGCTATTAACGACGCCGTGCTTGAGGTTATTAAGTATAACCTTAACGCTAAAGAGTTTATTCATTTTCACGGCACGGGAAAATCTGCTTACGCTGATTTTATAAAGAGTGCAGAGAAAATTGGCTATACTGAAGATAATAAAAATGTTAAGATTTTAGAATACATTGATAATATGGATGTTATGATGGCGGCTGCCGATGTAGTTATCAGCCGTGCAGGTGCAATGTCGGTTAATGAGTTGCAGGTTTGTAAGAAACCGTCAATTTTGATACCGTCACCCTATGTTGCGGAAAACCATCAGTTCCATAATGCAATGTCACTGAAAAAAATTGAGGCGGCAGAGCTCATAGAAGAAAAAGATTTAACGGGTGATGTACTGTTAAGTACAGTTAAATCGTTGATAAATGACCGCGAGCGTTTAGAAGCAATGTCTAAAGCAGCGCAAACAACAGCAATTGTAGACGCTGACCGTAGAATTGCCGAAATTATCATTAATCTTATAAAAAAATAACATAATTTTCAAATTTACATAGTATGTACCGAGGTGTGTACTATGTCCTATCTGGAAATTCAAGGCGGCAAAAGATTGCACGGGGAGTTGACAGTTCACGGTGCTAAAAACAGTGTTTTACCATTGCTTGCCGCAGCATATATGTGTGAGGGACAAACGGTTTTACATAATTGTCCGTTGCTTTCTGATGTAAAAGTTTCTTTGGAAATTTTAAGACACTTGGGTTGTAAATGTGAGTGGCAAGGGAATTCTGTCATAGTTAACTTTTCAAACTCCGGTGTTTATGAAATTCCTGAAAACTTGATGCGTGAAATGCGTTCTTCTATAGTGTTTTTGGGTGCAGTTGCCGCAAAATTAGGTAAAGGTAGAATGTGTCTGCCCGGTGGTTGTGAGTTAGGACCCAGACCTATTGATATTCATATTGAATCGTTACAAAAACTCGGTGCCGAAATTGAATGCAGTTCAGGATATGTAAACTGTCTGTTTAACAATGGAGTCAAGGGTACAGTTTTGAACTTGAGGTTTCCGAGTGTAGGTGCTACAGAAAATATTATTTTAGCCGCAACCTTGGGTGACGGCACAACTGTTATTAATAACGCCGCAAAAGAGCCGGAAATTGAGGACCTGGCATTATTCTTAAATAAGGCAGGTGCAAAAATTTCAGGTGCAGGCAGTGATACCGTAATAATTGAGGGTGTGAAAAGGCTTTCAGGTGTTGAGTATACTGTTATGCCTGACCGTATAATTGCGGCAACGTGTATGTTGGCAACTGCTGCTTGTAATGGCAAGGTTCATTTAATTAATGCAGTGCCACAACATATTGCACCTATTATTTCGGTTCTTAAAGACGGTGGGAGCGAGGTTAATATTAATAATGTTGGCTTAACGGTTACCTCACATATCCGTCAGCGTAATTTTAACACCGTTTCCACTCAACCGTATCCCGGTTTTCCGACCGATGCCGGACCGATATTGGTTGCAATGTCATCAGTTTCAAGAGGAACAGGCGTTTTTGTTGAAAATATATTTAACAGCCGTTTTCATTATGTCGATGAATTAGAACGACTTGGTGCTGATATTAAGACAGTTGGCCGTGTTGCCGTTGTTACCGGAGTTAAAGTTTTAGACGGTGCAGAGGTTGTTTCACACGATTTAAGAGGCGGTGCGGCTCTTACAGTAGCGGCTTTGGCGGCTAAAGGTAAATCGGTTATCAGAAAGCCGTGCTACATTGACCGAGGTTATGAAAGAATTGAGGATATTTTCGGTACTTTAGGAGCCGAAATTAAAAGAATAGAGGAGTAAATAATGAAGGTAGAGTATTCGGATGCCGAACGTCGTCCTGTAAAAAAGAGACGTAAGAAAAAGCGTTCTAAAATCAAAAGAATTATTACAGCAGTAATATCAATTCTTCTTGTTTTGGGCGTAGCGGTTGCACTTATGCTGACAGTTTTCTTTAATGTATCTTCAATAAAGGTAATAGGTAGTAGCATTTATTCTTCCGAAGATATTATTTACGCTTCAGGTATTATGAGCGGTGACAATCTTTTGAGAATGTCGTCAGATAAAATTGAGGCTCGAATTGTTAAAGCTCTGCCATACATAAAAGAAGCCGAGATTATTAAGTCATTTCCTAATACCGTAGGTATCAGGGTTGAGCCGGCAGAAGAGAAAATTTTGCTTATAGGTGATAACGTAAATTATGTCGCCGATGAAAATTATAAAATACTTCGAACGGTTGATACACAAATTCAAGATTTAATCAGAATTAAGGGTATTAAAACCGACTCTTTTGATGTGGGTGGCAAGGTTAATTTCACTGATAAACAACAGAGAGATGTTTTAAAAGATATATCGGAGATTTGCAAAGAAAAGGGCTTTAATTTAACCTATATTAATGTTGAAAATTTGGTTGATATAAGTTTTGCAATTGAAGATAGAAGGTTAGTAAAACTCGGTTCATATAGCGGATTAAGTGGTAAAATTACACATTTAAAGGAAACCTTGCAGAAAATTGACCCAAGCATTTCGGCAAGTATATCCCTTAAGGAATATTCCTCTACTAAAAAAGAAGCTATCGTTAAGTATGAAGATATAGCGGATTTTATCAAATAATCCAAGATATTGCGGTTTTATTTCAAAAAAAATACTATATTTTTGATTTTTTCAATATTTAGTATTGCAATTTGTGAAAATTCGTGGTACAATTGACCACGGAATACTATAAATGGAAGTATTTTTATATAAAAATCGGAAGGATGATAAAAATGGCATTCGAAATTGATAACGAAACTGCTGATGTAGTACAGATTAAAGTAGTCGGTGTCGGCGGAGGCGGCGGCAATGCTGTTAACCGTATGGTTGACGCAGGCGTTCGCGGTGTAGAGTTTATTGCAATCAATACCGATAAGCCAGCATTATTACTTTCTAAAGCAACCCATAAAATTCAGATTGGTGAAAAACTTACTAAAGGTCAGGGTGCAGGTGCATCTCCTGATAAGGGCGAAAATGCAGCTCAAGAGTCTAAGGAAGAAATTGCAGCAGCACTTCGCAGTGCAGATATGGTATTTATCGCAGCCGGTATGGGCGGCGGTACAGGTACCGGTGCAGCACCCGTTGTAGCTCAAATTGCTAAAGAACTCGGCATTTTGACTGTTGGTATTGTTACCAAGCCTTTCAGCTTTGAAGGCAGAAAGAGAATGATTCAGGCTGAAGAGGGTATTGAGGCTCTCCGTGCACAGGTCGACAGTCTTATTGTTATCCCTAATGAGAGACTTAAGTTCGTTTCTGAACAGAAGATTACATTAAAGAACGCTTTTGAAATTGCCGACGACGTTCTTCGTCAAGGTGTTCAGAGCATTTCAGAGCTTATCAACGTTACCTCTATGGTTAACCTCGACTTTGCTGACGTTACCCAGGTAATGAAGGATGCAGGCTATGCACATATGGGTGTTGGTATTGCTACCGGCCGTGATAAGGCTGAACTTGCAGCTCAAAAGGCTATCCATAGTCCTCTTATTGAAACCAGCATGGAAAATGCTCGTGGTGTTATCATCAGCATCATCGGTTCTGAGGATATCGGTCTTGAAGAGGTTGAACAGGCTTCTACCATTATCTCGGATATGGCTCATCCCGATGCAACTATCATTTGGGGTGCACAGCTTGACCCGATGATGGAAGACGAGATGCGTATTATCGTTGTTGCTACAGGTTTGGGTGACCAAAAGGATGAGGAGAAGAGTCCTGCAGACAGTATTCTTGATACTTTCTCAAAGAGCCAGCCTGAAGATGACGGATATATTACCATTCTTGAAGAATTAACAAAATAATTTGACTTAAATGTAAACGACCCTCATGTTAAACATGGGGGTCATTAATTTTAATATCTAAAAGTATAATATTATTCCAAGATGAAAAATATATTTTAAAAACAGGTTGACTTTAGTTTGTTTTGTGGTAGAATATAAATTAAGATTTTATATTAGGAGAAATATATAATGAAAAAAATAGTTTCTTTAATTATCGCAATCACTCTTGTTTTTGCTTGTGTTTTTTCTGCTAATGCCGCAACCGGTATTACTGCAGAGGAGCAGAAGATTATAGATGCTCTTAGCAGGAAAATCAATTTGGGTCAGGGCACTGTAATTGCTGAGATTCCCGCTATTTATATTAATGAGGCAGAAGATTATCTTATCAAGGCTGACCTTAAAACTGAGCAAATTAATGAGATTATAGCTAATATTGCAAGTGCCTTTGAAACGCTTGAGAATGCAGATGCCGTTAGTTTCGCAACAGTTAATGCAACCGTTAAAAATGAAATTTTGAAAAAAATTCAAGATGCTGCTTCGGTTGTTAATGCTGATTTGGTTATCCAAAAGGGTGACAAGGCAGATAAATATGATGTAACATTAAATTTTAGCGGAGACTCCACCGTTCCCGGTTATTCCTCTAATGATGCACCTGTTAACATTCCTGTTGTTGGTAGCAATATTATTAAGCAGACCGGCGTTGAGGGGAATATGATGTTAGTCGTTGTTGCAGCCTCTGTTGTAATGATGGGTCTTGCATTTGTGATTGTTTCTGCTTGCAGAAAGGTTACTGATAAATAATATGGAAATTAAAACTCCTAAAAAAGGCAGTTTGTTAAAAAGAGTAATGACTTTCTTTGGACTGCCGTTACTCTTTTGTTTTATTGCTTATTTAATTGTATTTTTTATTGCCAACCCTATTATTGCACCTGCTTCATCAGTGTTATCAATGTTTATAGGGGATAGCACGCCTAATTTTAATAGAGATGAAGTAGCTGATAATAAAATTGAGTTTGTTGACTGGAATGCTGAACAACAACAAAAAATTCACGTTACTGATATTACCTTGCCAAAAATCGGTGAGAAATATGCTCATATCACCATCCCTAATACCGGAGTTGACTGTGATGTGTATTACGGTGATAATAAGAAAATATTAAAAAAAGGTCCGGGTCAGTATAATTACAGTAAACTACCGGGATTTGGTAGTACAACTCTTGTTGCGGCTCATGTTACTACTCATTTTAATGGTTTGCAAAATGTAAAAATTGGTGACACGATATATTACGCAACGTCATGGGGTGCTTATGAGTATAAGGTTACCGATATACAAATTGTTAAAGCTACTGAGGCTGAAAAACTTTTTGATTTAAGAGCCGACCATGATAACCTTGTTCTTTATACCTGTTATCCTTTCCACGCTGTTGCTTTCAGGTCTGAACGCTTTTTTGTAATGGCAGATTATGTATCAGGTCCGAAAATTGATGTTTCGGCTAAATAACGGAGGGATAATATGAAACTGTATGATAAAATTGCGTTAACTATATTGTCCATTATTCTTTCCGTGTTTCTCTTTGCTGCAATTATTTCCGGAATACTGGGTGTAACATTTTGCAATTCCAATTTTATGATAACGATTTTGGAAAAGCACGATTATTACGACTTGATTTACTCTGAATATTCCCAGTCTATTGAGGATGGAATTGCAATTCCGGCAGGTGTTGAGCCGGGTGTACTTTCCGCTATCATATCAAAAGAGGATATGAAAGTGCATATCAATAACATTATAAATGTTGCTTACAGTAGTGAACAGAATAATTCCAACGGTTTTGATTATGATGGAGTTAAGCAGAAATTCTATGATTCAATGGTGTCGTATTTTTCCGGAAAGGAGTATGATTTAACCGAAGAATCGTATGAGGATATTATGTATGTTGCAACACATTGTGCTGACGAATGTAAGGGCTATTCTGAGATGCCGTTTATTTATACTATCGGTAGTTATGCTAACAATTTGAAAGGCATTTTTAAAGTTATATCGTTAGCTTCCGCAGGGTTAGTAGCGTTCTTACTGATACTTATATGTATAATTAAAAAATGGCGTCAGTCGTTTTTGTTTTACACAGGCATATCGTTTACAACGTGTGGATTAATGTTGGCAGTTGCACCTTTGTATGTGATATTCTCAAACACAATAAAGCATCTCAATATTGCAATTAAATCATTGTATTATTTTGCGGTTGGTTATTCTTATGATTTGATTAAAATCATTATATTTTCAGGTGCTTTATTAATACTAATATCACTTGTCATTGGATTTATACTTTTTATAGTTCCCTTGTTTAAACGTAAAAAAATAGTTGAATAAAAGAAAAGTGCAGAGCGTTTGAACTGCCCCATTTTGTGCGGACAGTACAAAAAAGACCTTTATGGTAGTTGAAATTAAATTTTAAGCAACATACTGACATCGCTTTTCGAGTGGTGTCAGTTTTGTTTTTAGTTGTATTCTTTGGTTATTGTAAAAATGT
>JAZRQE010000031.1:0-13100 GCA_045649545.1 Acutalibacteraceae bacterium | reverse complement strand
CCGTATTGTGCCTTGTTTTTATCAAAAGTTTCGGCAGTATCGGTTTCGGTACAGTTGTTTTGGCAATATTAGTCGGTATAATCAATAAACAAATTATAAAGTTTTTTAAAAGAGTTAAAATTATAAAGTAGGAGAATTATGTTAGTCAGAAAAGCAATTGAGTCAGACTTCAACCGAATAATGGAAATTTACGAGATTGCCCGTGTTTTTATGGCTAAAACCGGCAACCCGCATCAGTGGGGCGACTTGGGTTATCCGTATCCCGATTTAATCAAGGAGGATATTGAAAAACAACGTCTTTTGGTTATAACCGAAAACGAAACAGTAGAAGGTGTTTTCTTTTGGTCGTTAGGTATTGACCCGACCTATGTTGAGATTGACGGGCAGTGGTTAAACGATAAACCGTACGGTGTTATTCATAGAATTGCCGGTTCAGGTCGAGTTAAGGGTATACTTAAGACGGCTGTTGAATACTGTTTGCAGTTTTCAGACAATATTAAAATTGATACCCACGTTGATAATAATGTAATGCAGTCGGCACTGAAAAAACTCGGTTTCAAATACTGCGGAATGGTGTATTTACCGCACGGTGTCTGGATGAAAGCGTATCAGTTGAGTAAATAAATTTTATTTTAATTTTAACGAAAGGAGACCGAAAATGACCGACGAGAGATTGTCAAGGCTTCGTAAAAAGGCAATGGATTTACCGCTTATGCCGGGTGTTTATATTATGCACGCGAAATCGGGCGAGATTATTTATATCGGTAAGGCGAAAAAACTCAAAAATCGAGTTTCGCAGTACTTCGGCAGTGGTAATCAGCACTCGGACAAGGTCAAAAAAATGGTCTCTTGTGTTGACGATTTTGAATATATCATTTGCGACAGCGAGTTTGAGGCTTTAATTCTGGAATGCTCGCTGATAAAACAACATAAACCTAAATACAATATTTTACTGAAAGATGATAAGGGATATCATTATATTAAAATAACAAAGGGTGAGTATCCAACCATTTCGGCATCATTTGATAAAGATGATAAAAATGCTGAGTATATTGGCCCGTATATGTCTGGTTTTGTTGTTAACCAAACGGTAGATGAGGTGCTGAAAATTTTTAAACTTCCTCATTGCAGTAAGGTTTTCCCTCGGGACATTAACCGCAAAAACCGTCCTTGTTTAAATTTTCATATAAAAAATTGCTGCGGTATTTGTTCGGGTAAAATTTCAGCCGAAGAATACCGAGATTCAGTACGTCAGGCTGTTGAGTTTTTAAAGGGCGGTGCAGGTAAATCGATAGCCGTACTTAAAGCCGAGATGGAAATTGCAGCCGAAAATCTACAGTTTGAAAAGGCTGCCGCTATTAGGGACAGAATTTCTGCAATCGAACGTATAAGCGAGAGGCAGAAAATTTACAGTTCAATCTATAAAAGGCAGGATATTATTGCGTTAGCTCAGTCAGATTCTAATGCTTGCTTTGAGGTTTTTAGGTTTTCGGATGGGAACTTAACCGACCGTCAAGAATTTATCATAGATTCGGTCTCCGATTTGGCTAATGCTCGAAGTCAATTTATAATGCAATACTATTCAATGCGTGATAATATCCCGCCAAGAGTTGCCGTTGACGGCGAGGTCGAGGATAAAGAACTGCTTGAAAAATGGCTCTCTGAAAAACGGGGTACAAATGTTGCTATTGCTGTTCCTGAAAGGGGAAATCAAGAGCAGTTGGTTACAATGTGCCGTAATAATGCGAGCGAACGCTTGGCAAAGCATTTAGGCCGGCATATCGGTCAAACGGCGGGACTTGATGAATTGGCACGTCTATTGGGACTAAGTAAACCGCCAAAGTTTATTGAGTCTTACGATATTTCTAACACTGCCGGTGAGGACAACGTTGCCGGAATGGTGGTTTTTAAGGACGGTAAACCTTATAAGCAGGACTATAAAAAATTCAAAATTAAGGGTTTTTCCGGTCAGGACGATTTCAGGTCTTTGGCAGAGGTTATTGAACGACGTTTTAATGAATATAAAAAAGCCGAAACCGCCGACGGTTTCGGAAGATTGCCTGATTTGATTTTATTGGACGGCGGTAAAGGTCAGCTTTCTGCCGTAACCGAAGTTTTAAATAGAATGGGTATTGACGTGCCTGTCTTTGGTATGGTTAAAGACTCAAAGCATAAAACCCGTGCAGTCACAGGTGACGGCGGCGAGATTGCGATAAAGGCAAATCGCAGTGCATATACGCTTGTTTCTATCATTCAAGAAGAAGTTCACCGTTTTGCAATAGGTTACCACCGTAAAACACGCTCTAAAAACACTAACGTTTTAAAATTGTGCGAGATTGAGGGTGTGGGTGAGGTGACCGCTAAAAAACTCTTATTTCACTTTAAAACAATAAAAAAATTATCAGCCGCTTCTTTAGAGGAAATCACCAAGTTGGGTATACCTCAAAAAACGGCTGAAAAAATAGTTGAATATTTGAAATTCGATTAATCTTTTTTAACAATAACCCCGTTTGTATATTCTTGTCCGCATTGGTCGGGGTTGATTTGCGATAGTGCGTAAATGTCACTTGATTTAACATCAAACTCGAAGGTTGGGTTGCCTTTTAATGCTGTTGACCGCATAATTACCGGAATTTTGGAGTTTTCACGTGCGGTTTTAAGCACTTCAGCACCGATTGCGTTACAACCTAAAACCCTGATGTAAGGTACCGTTTCTGGGATTTCAGATGCTTTTGCCTTTAAGAATGCCGAAAGCACAAGTCGACGAAGTCGGGCATTGGTATACCGTTTTGTTGCGGCATATTCTAAAAGTTCAGTCATATTCCTGCCCATTCGTGCTGCCGAAAACAATCGGTTTTCGATACCTTCACTGATGTCGGGAAGTGCTTTGTAGTCTTCCTTTGGTGTGGTTCTTAAGGTCGAAAGAATTGTAGTTTCAAGAATTTTTAAATCCGATATTTTGCCGTCATCGTATGCAGTTTTGAGAATTTCATAAGCCTTTTCGGGCATATATCTTGATGCGCGTTCAATTTTACCGGATAATATCATTTCGCGTAAGGTACTTGCCGAGCAAAACTTACCGTCAGTGTCAGTACTGTCGTGTTCGACACCTTGACGCTTTACTGCAACAAATTTCATTTTTGAGTTAAGCGATTTTGCCGCAGAAACGTATTCAACAGCCAAAGTGTCGTTAGGTGAACGCAACAGTTCGCCGTTACCGCAAAGCTTTTCAACGGCGGTTTCGCGCGCTTTAGCAGGTGTAATCCCTAAATCAAGCTGTTCACGCATTTCGTTTGAAAATTCTTTAGAGCGTACACAGTAAGCGGTTTTCATAATTCTTTCAATATCACCGCATTCACTGCCGAAGATAAGAGTATCAATGCCAATGTTTTCCAATATTTGGATTGCACCTAAACTAAATTTTTGTGCTGTTGCCATAGCCCAATAGGTAGGAAGCTCAACTACTAAATCAACGCCACATTCTAATGCTTGTTTAGTTCTTAGGAATTTGGAAATAATTGCAGTATCACCACGTTGCACAAAATTACCGCTCATAACGGCAATAATGGCTTCAGCACCGCGTTTACGCGCTTCGTCAATTAGGTATTTATGCCCGTTATGAAATGGGTTGTATTCTGCAACAATACCGGTAATCTTCATTTTCTCACATTCTTTCAAAATTGACTTGAAAAATCACATCTAATGTTGTATCATTAATACTTAGTTAATATACTTAATATATTACAATAATCTTAATCGGATTGCAATACCGAAACATAATCTTGGGAGGAAGTTTCTATGAAAATTCTTGTAGCAAATGCAGGTAGTTCATCATTAAAGTATCAATTGATTGATATGGATAATGAACAGGTTATCGCAAAAGGTCTTTGCGATAAAATCGGTCTTAATGACAGTAATATCAGCCACAAAGCAGGCGACGGCAGAGTTTATACTGCTAAAATCAATATGCCTTCTCATGCAGAGGCTTTTGAGGCATTGATGTTTGCTTTAACCGAAAGTGATGCAAAGGTTATCAGCTCACCGAAGGAAATCGGTGCTATTGGTCACCGTGTTGTTCACGGAGGTACTTTCTTTAATAAATCTTGCTTAATTGACGATGCTGTGGCCGAAAAAATTAATGAATTAAAAGAGTTAGCACCGCTTCACAACTATCCTAACTACCTTGGTATTGTAGCTTGTACTAAAACTTTCGGCAAGGATGTTCCGCAGGTAGCTGTGTTTGATACAGCTTTCCACCAGACAATGCCCGAAAAGGCTTATATTTTCGGTTTGCCGTATGAGTATTTTGAAAAGTATGCAGTTCGTCGTTACGGTATGCATGGTACTTCTCATAAATTTGTTGCAGAGCGTTGTGCTAAAATTATGGGCAAAGATAAGAGTGAGGTTAAAATTGTTACCTGCCATATCGGTAACGGTGCATCCATTACCGCTGTAGATAAGGGTGAGTGTGTTGATACCTCTATGGGCTTTACTCCGCTTGACGGCTTTATTATGGGTACACGTAGCGGCGGTGTTGACCCCTCTGCATTGACCTATATTGCTAATAAAGAGAATTTGACTGCGGACCAAATTTCCGATATATGCAACAAAAAATCAGGTCTTTTAGGTATTTCGGGTGTTTCAAGTGATAACCGTGATGTTTCTGCCGCCGCAGCAGACGGTAACCACAGAGCAGCTTTGGCAAACGATATTCAGCGTTATCAAATTGCAAAGTTTGTAGGTTCTTATATTGCTGCAATGAACGGTACTGATGCAATTGTATTCACTGCAGGTATCGGCGAAAATGACCCTGTACTTCGCACTGAAGTTTGTAAACATTTTGAGTATATGGGCGTTAAGATTGACGAGGAAAAGAATCATATCCGCGGTCAAGAGGTTGAAATTTCAACTCCTGATTCTAAGGTTAAGGTTTATGTCATTCCAACAAATGAGGAATTGGCTATTGCAAAGGATACTTTGGCTCTTGTTACCGGAAAATAATTTTTGGAGAATTGTTTATGATTGCAATTAAAAACGATATTTTAAATGGCAAATTTGATGATAGTTTCAAGTTGCTTTACAGCGATGTTGAAGCTGCTAAAGCTCGTTATTGTAAAGCTATCGATAATTTTGAGAACATTTACGGTGAAAGGGAAAATGTAAGACTTTTTTCTGCTCCCGGACGTACAGAAGTCGGTGGTAACCACACCGATCATCAGCACGGCTGCGTCTTGGCAGGCAGTGTTGATTTGGATGTTATCGCTGTTGTTGCCGCGGATGATGATGGACTTGTCAGAGTTAAATCGGAAGGCTATGACGAGGATTTAATTAACCTTGATGAATTAGAACCGAGTGAGGCTGAGTTTGGACGTGCATCAGCATTGATTCGCGGTATGTGCGGTGAGTTTAAAGCTGACGGATATAAAATCGGCGGTTTCAAGGCTTATACCACATCCAATGTTTTAAAGGGTTCGGGTCTTTCTTCATCTGCCGCTTTTGAAGTACTTATTGGAAATATTTTAAGCGGACTTTACAACGATAACTCTGTTGACCCCGTTGAAATTGCAAAAATCGCTCAACGTTCTGAAAACAAATATTTTGGTAAACCCTGCGGTCTTATGGACCAAATGGCAAGTTCTGTTGGTGGCTTTACAGGTATTGATTTTAATAATCCCGAAAAACCGATAATTGAAAAGGTTTCTTTTGATATTAAAGCTCACGGACATAACCTTGTTATAGTTAATACTGGCGGTAACCATGCTGATTTAACTCAGGATTATGCTGATATCACTATTGAGTGCCGTGCAGTTTCAGAGTTCTTCGGTAAGAAAGTTTTACGTGAGGTTGACACTGACGAGTTCTACTCATCATTAGCAGAACTTCGTAAAGCAGTGGGTGACAGAGCAGTGCTTCGTGCAATTCACTTCTTTAACGATAATCAGCGTGCTATTGATGAAAAGCTTGCATTAAAGACAGGAAGATTTGAGGATTTCTTAAAAATCTCTAAAAATTCCGGTCGTTCATCGTTCCAGTTTTTGCAAAATGTTTATTCTCCTTCTAATGCACAGGAACAGGGGTTATCTTTAGCGTTGGCTTTGGCTTCTAAGGCGTTAGAGCATAGGGGAGCATACCGTGTTCATGGTGGTGGATTTGCGGGTACTATTCAAGCATTTGTACCTGACGATTTACTCCAAAATTATCTTAATATAATGAAGTCTGTATTTGGTGAAAAATCCTGCTATGTTCTTAATATCCGTCCGGTTGGCGGCACTGAAATTAAAGCATAATTGAATTTAGTTATTACGCCCTAAATCTTATTAGTTTAGGGCGTAATTTTTTATTTAAAAAATTGAAATAGTTTGGAAATATATGTTGAATTTACGGAAAAAGTATAGTATAATATTTGCAATTGTTATGTGTATATTGCTTAAAGAAGAGGTTGATTTGTATGTTTAGCACTCAAGCTTTGGAAAATTTAAAAAACTATGGTATTAATATTACATTAAGCGGTGTAATAATTGTCTTTGCTATGTTAGTGTTGCTTGTTTTTGTGATATATATATTTGGTTTGGTTATGACTAAATTTTTCGGTCAACCAAAGAAAGATAAGGTAAAAAAGGAAAAAAAAAATAAACTTTTAGCCAAAAACTCTGCTGACGAGGTGGAGGACGATGAAGTTTTAGCTGCTATTTCAGCCGCCGTCATGATGATGGATGAAGAGGTAGTCGCTGCCATTTCCGCCGCTGTTAATATGATGTATGAGGGAACAGGGAAAACCCCGTTTGTTCGTTCGATTAAACCTCAATTGAAGCAACGTCGTTCTGCATGGGCTACAGCAGGTGTTATGAATAATACAAGACCTTTTTAATGGGTTGATGATATAGGGTGGTATTATGAGTCAGATTTTAGAAACTATTAAAGGTATTTTAAGTGATTCCGGTTTAGCACAGTTGTTCGTTGGTGACGGATATAAGAATCTTATTATGATTGGTGTTGCATGTGTGTTCTTATTTCTTGCAATCCATCCTAAGTTTCAGTTTGAACCGCTTTTACTCTTACCTATAGCTTTTGGTATGCTGTTGGCAAACTTGCCGTTGGCAGGTATTTATCATGCTGATATTTGGTCAATACCTGAGGTTACTGAGGGTGTTGCTCAGTCCTTTCAATTTTGGGAGTACGACGGCACCTCATTCCATATTTATGCCGGAGAGGTTTTAAAGCACGGCGGTTTGTTGGATATTTTATATTTAGGTGTTAAGCTTGGTATTTATCCTCCGCTTATTTTCTTAGGCGTTGGTGCTATGACCGACTTTGGTCCTCTGATTGCCAATCCCAAGAGCTTTTTACTTGGTGCAGCAGCACAGTTCGGTATTTTCGCTGCTTTCTTAGGTGCGTTGGTTTTGGGTATGACACCGCAGGAAGCCGGTGGTATCGGTATTATCGGCGGCGCAGACGGCCCTACTGCAATATTTGTCGCATCACGTCTTTCACCCAATATTTTAGGTGCCATTGCAGTAGCTGCATATTCTTATATGGCTCTGGTTCCGGTTATTCAGCCACCTATTATGCGTGCTTTAACCACCAAAAAGGAAAGAGCTGTTAAGATGGAACAGCTCCGTACCGTTTCTAAAACCGAAAAAATCATTTTCCCCATCCTTGTTACTATTCTTGTTTCCTTGTTGTTGCCTGATGCTGCTGTTTTGGTTGGTATGCTTATGCTCGGCAACTTGTTTAAGGAGTCGGGTGTTGTTGACCGTCTTGCGAAGACTGCACAGAATGAGTTGATGAATATTGTTGTTATTTTCTTAGGTCTGACTGTCGGTGCAACTACTAATGGTGCTACATTCTTAAAAACACAAACTCTCATCATTCTTCTTATGGGTCTTTGTGCATTTGCAATTGGTACTGCTGCAGGCGTACTGTTCGGTAAGTTGATGTATGTTGTTACTAAAGGCAAGATTAATCCTCTTATCGGTGCTGCAGGTGTTTCTGCAGTTCCTATGGCAGCCCGTGTTGCTCAAAAGGTTGGCCGTGAAGAAAACCCCAACAACTATTTACTTATGCACGCTATGGGTCCGAATGTTGCCGGCGTTATCGGCTCAGCAGTTGCCGCCGGTGTTTTATTGAATATTTTAGGATAGAGTGATTTTTAAAATGGTTAAACATATTATCCTTTGGCAATTAACAGATGAACTTTCTGAATCAGAAAAACTTTCGGTTAAGTCCGGAATTAAAAACGGTTTGGAATCTTTAATGGGTAAAATTCCCGGATTAATTGAAATTAAAGTTGAAACTGTTGGATTAGCATCCTCAAATGCTGATGTAATGCTTTATTCGGTATTTGAAAATGAAGATGCATTAAAGCAATATGCAGTTCATCCTTTACATGTTGCCGTAGCAGACGGTAAGGTAAGACCGTTTACTAAAACTAGACTTTGTTTGGATTTTGAAGCTTAATTAAATAAAGCCCGTTCCATTTTTGGAACGGGCTTTTGTTATATAATTTCAAATTAAACTGAAGCAATTAAATCCTTCATATCATAAAGACCGGCAGGTTTATTTTTAAGGAAAACCGCCGCGTTAACTGCACCGACAGCAAAAACTTCTTTTGAGCCTGCAGAGTGCGAAAGTGTAATAACTTCATCGTGACCTGCAAAAATAACCTCATGCTCACCGACGATATTGCCACCACGGATTGCGTGAATGCCGATTTCCTTGCTATCTCTCTTTTCGCGTTTTGCCTGACGGTTGTACTCATAGGTATACTTACCGTCATTCACTTCATTTATGCCGTTCGCAAGCATAATTGCAGTGCCGCTTGGTGCATCAATTTTTTGATTGTGATGCTTTTCAATAATCTCAACATCAAATTTGTCACCAAGTATTTTAGAAGCGGTTTTAGAGAGTTCTACGAGCAAATTAATACCTAATGACATATTGAAAGTGAAGAAAACTGCAACGGCTTTAGAAGCAGATTTAATATTTTCAATATCCAAATCGCTTAAACCGGTTGTTGCTACAACAATAGGAGTTTTATTGGCAACCGCATATTCAAGTAAATCGGGCAGGCAGGAGGGGTGAGAGAAATCGATAATAACATCGCCATCTTTAACCTCTTCAATACTGCTATAAACCGGAAATTCACGGGAAATTGATGTGTTAATATCAACACCTGCAACGATTCTGCAATCGTTACGCTCGGCAATAAGGCGGGATACAGCGTTGCCCATTTTACCGTTGCAACCGTTTAAAATTATGTTAGTCATTTTTAACATCCTAACCTAAAATTTAGATAAGATTGTGCTTTTTAAGTTCAGCTTTTAATGCCTCACGTGCAACATCAGTCATAGGTGCCAAAGGCATTCTCAAAGGACCTACGTTCATTCCCATCATATTCATTGCCTCTTTAACAGGGATGGGGTTAACATCGCTGAAAAGTGCATTGATTAGACTTAAATACTTTAACTGCATTTCGCAAGCCTTTTTAGTATTTCCGTTAAGGAATTCAGCACAAATGTTGTGTGTCTCGCGAGGTAAAATGTTGGAAAGTACCGAAATAACTCCGATACCGCCTAAAGACATAATCGGAACAATTTCATCATCGTTACCCGAGTAAATATCTAAATCGTCACCGACTAAAGACTTTGTTTTTGCGATAGAAGAAATATCGCCGTTAGCTTCTTTGATAGCAACGATATTTTCGTGCTTTGCAAGTTCCTTGTAGGTTGCCGGTTGAATAGCAGTACCGGTACGGCTGGGAACGTTGTAAAGAATAATCGGAGTCTTTACACGGTCAGCGACATAGTTGTAGTGGTTGATAAGACCGTTTTGTGAAGTCTTATTGTAATACGGTGTAACCATTAGTAAACCGTCAACACCGATTGATTCAGCGTGCTGAGACAACTGTGCAGCATACATAGTGTCGTTAGAACCGGTTCCGGCAATAATGGGAACACGCTTGTTAGCAACCTTAACTGCTTCCTCTAAAACACGGCAGTGTTCGTCATTGTCTAATGTAGACGATTCGCCGGTTGTACCGCAGATAACAAGTGCATCAACTCCGCCGTCTATCTGTTCATTTATAAGCTCGCGGAGTCTCGGATAGTTAACCGAGCAATCGTCATTAAACGGTGTTACAAGAGCGGTAGCACATCCGGTAAAAATTCTTCTTTTCATTATATTAACTCCAATCGGTAATTAATCAAAATAGCCCTTGGCTGCAAGTAATTCAGCAAGTAATACACCGCCACCTGCGGCACCTCTTAAGGTGTTGTGAGAGAGGCAAACGAACTTGTAGTCATACTGCGTATCTTCTCTCAAACGGCCAACAGAAATTGCCATACCGCCGTCGAGGTCACGCTGTAACTTGGTTTGGGGCATATTATCCTCGGTAAAGTAATGGATAAACTGCTTGGGTGCACTAGGGAGTTCTAACTCTTGAGCAGTGCCGCGGAATGCTTCCCATTTAGCAATCATTTCATCTTTAGAGGGTTTCTTGTTAAATCTTACGAAAACTGCTGCCATATGTCCGTCAGAAACAGGAACACGTAAGCACTGAGCAGTGAAATGAGGCTTTTCGGCATTAACGATAACACCGTTTTCAACCTTACCCCAAATCTTTAAAGGCTCCTGCTCGCTTTTTTCTTCCTCACCGCCGATAAAGGGGATAACGTTATCAACGATTTCAGGGAATGTCTCAAAGGTTTTACCTGCACCGGAAATTGCCTGATATGTGCAAACTAAAGCATCCTCGACGCCGTAATCCTTATCAAGCGGGAAAAGGGCGGGTACATAGCTTTGTAACGAACAGTTAGATTTTACTGCGATAAAGCCGCGTTTTGTACCAAGACGTTTTTTCTGGTCAACTATAACCTCAATATGGTCTGCATTAAGTTGAGGAATAACCATAGGAACATCAGGAGTATGTCTGTGAGCACTGTTGTTGGAAATAACCGGACACTCGTGCTTTGCATAAGTTTCTTCAAGAGCCTTAATTTCGTCCTTTTTCATATTAACTGCACAGAATACAAAATCAACCTCATTGGCGATTTTTTCAATATCTTCCTCAGCGTTCATAATAACAATATTTTTCATTGACTCAGGGATAGGGGTTTTCATAGCCCAACGGTCGCCAACGCATTCAATATATGTTTTTCCGGCACTTCTTCCGCTTGCGGCTAAAACCTTAACATTAAACCAAGGATGGTTTTCTAAAAGGGTAGCAAAACGCTGACCGACCATACCGGTAGCACCGATAATACCTACATTGTACTTTTTCATTATGTATCACCCTAATTTAAAAATTGATGTTGATTATTTCGCAATATTGCTCTATAATAACTTTATTATAAAATTATACATTTTCCTATGTTGTTTGTCAAACATATTTTACGCAAAAAAACTCTTTTTGTGCATATTCGGAGTGAATTATGAAAAAATCGGAATTTTATTATGAATTACCACAAGATTTAATTGCTCAAACCCCCGTTGAACCGCGTACTTCGTCGCGACTTTTGGCATTAAACCGCAAAAATAGTACTTATGAAGACAAGACCTTTTGTGATGTTTTGGATTATCTAAATTCAGGGGATTGCCTTATTTTAAATGACACCCGCGTTTTTCCGGCACGTATTTTCGGCACGCGTAAGGACACCGGCTCGGTTGTTGAGTTTGTTTTACTTAAAGAAAAGGGACATATGGTTTGGGAATGCTTGGCAGGTCCCGGTAAAAAGGCTAAACCCGGTAAGATTTTTGATTTCAGTGACGAGTTATCCTGCGAAGTTAAAGATGTTACACCTGAAGGCAACCGTATTGTTGAATTTAAGTGTGACGGCGTTTTTTATGACGTTTTAGACAGAGTCGGTCAAATGCCGTTACCGCCGTATATTACCGAAAAACTTAATGATAAAGAACGTTATCAAACCGTTTATTCTAAAGAGTTAGGCTCGGCGGCAGCACCGACTGCGGGATTGCATTTCACAACTGAATTTATGGATAAAATCAGAGAAAAAGGTGTTAAAATCGGGTTTGTTACACTGCACGTTGGCTTGGGTACATTTAGACCTGTAAAGGTTGATGAAATCACCGACCATAAGATGCATTCCGAACACTATTATATCCCGCAAGAAACTGCTGATTTAATCAACGAAACAAAGCGTAACGGTGGCAGGGTAATATGCGTTGGTACAACTTCTTGCAGGACTCTTGAAAGTGCCGCAAGTAAGGGCGAAATAACCGAATGTTCTGACGATACTGAAATCTTTATTTACCCCGGTTATAAATTTAAGTGTATGGACGGGTTGATTACTAATTTTCATCTGCCGGAAAGCACTTTGATAATGCTTGTCAGTGCATTTGCAGGGTATGATTTAACTATGGACGCTTACCGACATGCAGTAAAAGAAAAATATCGCTTTTTCTCGTTTGGCGACGCAATGTTGATTTTGTGATACAAAATCAACAGGTAAAAGTGAAGAGTGAAAAGTGAAGAGGTAAGGTGTGCCTTCGGCACAAATTATAAAATGAGGTTATTTTATGTTTAATGTTTTAAAAAAAGAGGGGACTGCACGCCGCGGTGTGTTTGAAACAGTACACGGTACAGTGCAAACACCTGCTTTTATGAATGTTGCAACCTGTGCTGCAATTAAAGGCGGTGTTTCCGCGTTTGATATGGCTGACGATTTGCATACTCAGGTTATGCTTTGTAATACATATCATTTACACTTGCGTCCGGGTGATGAGCTTATTAAAAATTTCGGTGGACTTCATAAATTTACCGGCTGGCAAGGTCCGATTTTGACCGACAGTGGCGGTTTTCAGGTGTTTTCGCTTTCTTCACTTCGCAAAATCAATGAAGAGGGCGTAACGTTCAACTCTCACATTGATGGAAAAAAGATATTTATGGGGCCTGAAGAAAGTATGAAAATACAGTCTAATTTAGGCTCAACAATTGCTATGGCGTTTGACGAGTGTGTTGAAAATCCCGCTGAACACGAGTATTCACGTCAGTCTTGTTTAAGAACAACACGTTGGTTAAAGCGTTGTAAAACAAAAATGGCAGAACTTAATCAAACTGAAGGCACAGTTAATCCTAATCAGTT
>JAZRQE010000030.1:0-9919 GCA_045649545.1 Acutalibacteraceae bacterium | reverse complement strand
CCTCGCTTAAAATCGTAATCAGGGTCATAACCAAGCAGGTTTCTTGCCTTGGTAATGTCAGCGTTACTGTGCTTGATGTCGCCCTTACGGTCAGGTCCGAAGTTGGGCTTAATATCCTTATTTAAAGCGGTTGTTAACGTGTTATAAATGTCAATTAAATATTCTCTGCCACCGTATGCTACATTAAACGCATTACCCGCCGCTTCGTGCGTAGCCAAGCAGGCTTTGAGATTTGCCTCAATAACATTTTCAATATAAGTGAAATCGCGGCTTTGCTTACCGTCACCGTTAATGGTCGGCACTTCATCATTAAGCAGCATTTTTATGAATTTAGGAATAACCGCCGCATACGCTCCGTCAGGATTCTGCCTGCGGCCAAAAACATTAAAGTAACGAAGGCCGTACGTATCAAGTCCGTAATGCAGTGTATATTGCTTTGCCCATTCTTCGTCACACCGTTTGGTTAATGCATACGGGGAAAGTAAATTACCCTCTCTACCTTCAGTCTTGGGCAAGTTAGGTTCATCGCCGTAAACCGAGGATGATGATGCATAAACGAATTTTTTGACTCCGTTTTGTCTTGCCGCCTCAAGCATATTTAATGTGCCTGTAATATTATTTACATTGTAAAAAAGCGGCATTTCAATGCTTCTGGGAACCGAACCCCAAGCAGCCTGATTAAGCACATAATCTACGCCCTCGCAAGCCTTCTTACAGGTTTCGAAATCCTTAATATCCCCTTTAATAAATTCATAATTAGGGTTATTGATAAACAAATCAACATTTTCCTGTTTGCCTGTTGAAAGGTCGTCTAAACAACGCACCTTATACCCCATATTAAGTATGGCTTCACAAAGGTTAGAGCCAATAAAACCTGCTCCGCCCGTAACCAAAAACAATGAATTTTCAGGGAATTTAAGATTTTTATAACCCATTTTTACAGCCTCCAATAGCAATAGCCGTTTTCTTCATACTCTCTTCTATCTAATACACCTTTAATATCTAAAAGCACCTTTTTGCCACTACCAAAGAATCCGTCAACTTCAGGCAAAGTGAATTTAGAGAAACATTCGTGCGAAACAGCCATAATAACAGCATCCATATTTTTAATGGTATTTATATCGGCAAACTCAACACCGTATAAAGCCTTTGCCTCCTCCCAGTCTGCTTCGGGGTCTGCAATTATAGGTTCAATACCGTACTCGCGAAGCTCTTTTACAATATCGTAAACCTTGCTGTTACGTGTGTCGGGGCAATTTTCCTTAAAAGTAAAGCCCAAAATCGCAACCTTGGCATTTTTTACTGACTTTTCACATTTGATAAGGTTTTTAACACAGTTTTCGGCAACATATTTACCCATATCATCGTTAATTCTTCTGCCTGCCAATATTACCTGACTGTGATAACCCAACATTTCTGCTTTATATGTTAAGTAATACGGGTCAACACCAATACAGTGTCCACCTACAAGACCGGGGAAGAATTTTAAGAAATTCCACTTGGTACCTGCAGCCTTTAAAACCGATTTTGTATCAATACCGATTTTATTGAAAATAATTGAAAGCTCGTTCATAAAGGCAATATTAATGTCACGCTGGCTATTTTCAATAACCTTTGCAGCTTCTGCAACCTTGATACTCTCAGCTCTGTGAACACCTGCTTCAACGACAAGCTCATAAACCTTTGCAATTTCTTCCAAAGATTCCTCGTCCATGCCCGAAACGATTTTTACAATAGTTTCAAGCCTATGTACCTTGTCCCCCGGATTGATTCTTTCAGGGCTGTAACCGACCTTAAAGTCTACACCGCATTTAAGCCCCGATTCTTTTTCCAAAATAGGAATACAAACATCCTCCGTAACACCGGGGTAAACGGTGGATTCATATACTACGATTGAGCCTTTTGTAAGGTTGCGACCAACAATTTGAGAAGCACCTTCAACCGGTGTTAAATCGGGCGTATGGTCATCATTTACAGGTGTCGGCACTGCTACGATATGAAATTTAGCTTCACGAAGTTTCGTTTCATCGGCAGTAAACTCAACCGTTGTGTTTTTAATGGCATCATCGCCGACTTCGTTTGTGGGGTCGATACCGCTTTTATAAAGCTCTATTTTCTTTTTATTAAGGTCAAATCCGATGACATCAACCTTTTTTGCAAAGGCAACCGCGATTGGCATTCCTACATAACCAAGTCCCACAAGTGAAATTTTTTCTTTTCTGTTTACGATTTTTTCATATAAAGACATCGCTATTACCCCTTTATTTTAAAAACTCATAATATTTATCAATAATAAATTGTCGGTCGAATTCTTTTTCGACTTTTTCACGGGCCATTTTACCCATCATGGCCTTTTCTTTATTTGTTAAACTGCAAAATTTCTCGATTTTTTCATAAAGTTCTCCGGCGTCTTTAACAGTAAAATAATAACCCGTTTCTTGGTCATTTACGCCTTCAACACAACCGGGAATATTAGATACAATTGAGGCTCTGCCGCAAGCCGCCGCTTCTAACACAACGTTGCTCATACCTTCATGATGCGAAGGGTGAATTAAGCAATCGCAACTTGTCAACAGTTTATGCACCACTTCATGCTCGACACCGTTATAAAAAATGACATTATCGTGATTTTCAAAGGCTTCAACCTTCAATTTATACTCGTCATCCTCATACCAACCGACAATATGAAACTCTGCTTTTAGGTTGTTTTCGATTGCCTTATTGATTGCATAAAACAGTTCGTCATAACCCTTATCTTTACGAACCCTCGCAATAGTAATAAATTTTGTTACGCTGTTTTTAGGATATGCTTCAAACGGATTTGTATTTAAATTTACACCCGAGCCGGGTAGCAAACCGTAATTTTTTGTAACAACCTTTTTTTCTATAAAGAAATTCATATTGCTACTGTTTTGAAAAAACACCGCTTTTGCTTTTTTATATGCAATTTTTTGAAGTGCAAGCATTATTTTTGCAATAACGTTTTGTTTTTCAAAATTTGCACCAAGACCGGTCACATTGGCAACATACGGTGTTTTAGTAATTCTGCAAGCAAGTCCTCCGTAAATATTCGGTTTTGCAGTATATGTAAACACTATGTCGGGCTTTATGTTTTTTATAATTTTTCTTAATTGAAGAGTTGTTTTAAAATCTTCTATGGGATTTGTGCCAAAACGGTTGATTTTTATCTCAACTACATTAGCACCCGCTGAGGTCAATTTGACATTACGCTCATCAAAAGGTAGGGCAATATAAACCTCAAGTCCCATTTTTATAAAATGTTCAACAAGTTCAATTCTAAAATTATAAATAGTCGTAAAATCATTCACAACCATTAAAACCCTTTTGCTCATAAACTACTTCCTATAATGTCTTTAATATTTTTTCTGCAATACCCGAGGAGTCAATTCCAAACTGACTTCTTAAATATTTCTGACTACCCACGATAGTCGAATATGTATCGTTAAGTCCTATTCTAAGAAGCCTTGCTTTAGTTATCTGTTCGGCAAGCACCTCTGCCACAGCAGAACCAAAACCGCCTACAATATTCTGCTCTTCTATTGTGACGATAAGGTCAAAATCCTTTGCGGTATTATTTATAACCTCTATGTCTAACGGTTTGACGGTTGGGAAGGTATAAACCGCAGGGTCTATTCCTTTAAGTTTTAAAATCTCAACTGCACCCTCAACCTCTTCAAAGATTGCACCGGTTGAGAAAATTGCAACCCGTCTTCCTTCTTTAACCTTTATAGCCTTGCCTATTTTAAAGTTCTCTATTTTCTGGTGAATTCTCTTTTCACCGCCACGGCCAAGCCTTAAATAACAAGTGCCATTATGTTTGACTATTGCCTTTGTGGCTTCCTCTGCTTCGAGAAGGTCACCGGGGGCTAAAACCACAACATCCGGCAACGCACGAAGTATTGCAATGTCCTCTGTGGCATGATGACTCATACCTAATGAGCCATAAACGAAGCCGCCGCCGACACAGACAATCTTAACGTTTGCATTATGATATGCACAATCGTTTCTTATCTGTTCCAAACAGCGAAGTGTTGGGAAATTACCTATCGAATATGTAAAAACGGTCTTCCCCGTTAATGCCATACCTGCTGCCATTGTGGTCATATTTTGTTCTGCAATACCGGCATTTGTAAACTGGTCGGGCAATGCCTCCCAATAAGGCTTTAAAACGCCAAACCCAAGGTCGCCTGTAACAAGTTCAATGTTTTTATCCTTTTTTGCAAGTTCTATTAAGGTTTTAACAAATGTATCTCTCATTTATTTCCCCTCCTTAATAGTTTTTCTTTTCTTTACATCTTGTAAAGAATTAACCCTTCTCGGCTTTTCCAAAAACGAAGGTTTCCACGTTTCAGTCATTGTATGGTCTTTTCCGTCAAGCTCTACGTTTAAATTGGGATTTTCAATGCCATTTGGCGTATAAATATCTACAACACCTTGGGGCTTTATTTTATGTAATTCAGTTACCGCGGTATCATACTCCCAACCGCTATGAGGGAAGCGGTAATGCCACAAAATATCCATCTCCATAAAAGAAACGCCTTTACCCTTTACAGTGTTTGCAATAATTACCGTAGGCTTGTCTTTCTCTGCTAAAGCATCCTTAAACGCTGATTTTAACTCATCGTGGTTATGTCCGTCTATATCAATAACATTCCAACCGAATGCACGCCACTTTGCACCCATATCCTCGACTTCAAGGGTGTTCTCATTATAGTCCAAGCTCTGCATACGGTTATGGTCAATAACAGCAATCAAATTATTAAGTCTAAAATGATTAGCAAAGAGTGCCGCCTCAAAGACCGAGCCTTCATTACATTCACCGTCGCCCATTACAACAAAGGCGCGCTCTTTCCTGCCATCCTTTTTAAATGCATACGCCATACCTGCCGCTGTTGAAAGTCCATGACCTAATGAGCCGGTTGAAAAATCAACGCCGGGGACGTGATGGGATACATGGCCGCTTAATCTGCTTCCGTCTTGATAATGGGTTTTAAGTTCATCTACATCAAAGAAGCCTCTTTCAGCCAAGGCAGCATAAATTGATGCCCCTGCATGTCCCTTGCTTAAGATAAATCTGTCTCTATCCTCAAGACAAGGGTTTTTAGGGTCAACCCTCAAAACATCCGTATAAAGCACTGCGACAATATCAGCGACCGACATGATTGCACCGATATGACTACCTCCAGAAAGATGAGTCATCTCAATTCCATGACGTCTGATTTTCCAAGCAAGAGCGTAACTGTCCATACTTTCTCCTATCTTACACCTAAACACAAATCGAAAACTTTGCATTTAAGCTTATTTTGATTTTTATATATCAATGCTATTATTAACGGAAGTATAATACCTACAGCAAACATTGTTGGTGCCATAACAATAAGCTTGGCATCAATTTTTTCTAACAAAACCATTGTAAATGATTGAAATATCCAAGAATAAATATAAATTGTAAAAACATTTCTACTGATAAACTCAAACTGTTTTTGTAAAAATGAATCCATAATTTTGGCAAAAAAGATTAACGCCAGAACCATACAAATTGAAATAATCAGTTTAACTTCAGGATTATATTCAAAAATATAAAGTACAACAGAAACTGTAGTAAGTACAACCGAGATTATTATCTTTAAATATTTATTTAGGTTTACGGTTGAATTTTTTTCGACAAATGCCCACAGCATACCCAAAACCATATAAAACAAATTTTCGGTAACATCTTTAAGTGCAAGCCAATCTGTTTTAATCGGCCACAGCCAAAAGCAGGCGCTTACAACACCAAGCAAAACCGACATCAACTGAAAGGGCTTATTATTAAAACTTGACATTAATTTTTTAAATCCGCCCAATATTACATAACAAATAAACAAGGTTGGCAGAAACCAAAAATGCCCCCACGTATTCTGTCTTGGAACCAAGAACGATTTTATAATAAACTCAAAATTCAAAAACTTGAGACTGCCGTGTTCAATATATCCCTTGGGAATTAAAAATACTGCACTTAAAACCACATAGGGAGTCAAAAGCTTAAACGCCTTTTCTTTAATAAACTCATTAAAGCTTTTTGCCCTTATTGATTTTGAATTATAAAGCAAAATGCCCGCTATGACAAAAAACAAGGGCATATGAAAGGTGTAAATAAAAACGATTATGTGATAAAACACTGTTCCGTCAAAGCTTGTCCAGTCATTTGGGTGAGAATGACCCAAAACCGCAAGTATTGCACCTATGGAATATAAAATGTTTATATCCTGCCGTTTAGCCTCGACACTCATAATGAAGCCTCATTTAAAATTTTAAGTTCTTCTTCGGTTAAATGCCAATCAAGAGCCTCAAGATTTGCAAGCATTTCTCCTCTAGTTTTAACACCTGCAATAACAACCGAGTCTTTTAGATTATCTAAAATAAATCTTATAGCAACTGCGGAAATTGTCGTATTATGATTCTTTGCAATAGGTCTCATCTTTTCAACAATTTCCAAATTTTTCTTAAACTTTTCGCCGTGGAAGTTTACATATATTTCACGGCTTCTTCTGTCATCAGAACCGAAAACCGTATTTATATCATACTTTCCGGTTAAAACTCCTTGTCCCAAGCTGCCCCAAGTCAACGGTGTTACATTGAGCTTTTCAACCTCTTGAAGCAATTTAGCTTCGTGAATACGGCATGCAAGCGAATACTCATGCTGGCAATTCACGAAAAGGTTTTTGTAAGGTAACAATTCCTCTAAATTTTCTTCCGAAATATTACTCAAACCGAAATAACGGACTTTACCCTCTTTTTGCAATGTTTTCAAACCGTCAACTACCTCTTCAATCGGAGTGTTGTCACGATAGTGAATGACATAAACGTCGAGATAATCGGTATTAAGTCTCTTTAAACTTTCTTCTAATGCGAAACGCATATAAGCGGGACTGTTATCATAAACGGTTTTCCCGTCTTGCCTTCTGACTCCAAACTTTGACTGAATTACTATGCTGTCCCTTCTGCCCTTAATACCCTTTGCTAAGGTCAGTTCGCTTTGACCAAGTCCGTATACATCGGCAGTATCAAAGAAATTAACGCCCTTTTCAATGGCAACATCAATTGCATTTAAAAAGTCTTGCTCATGTGTTTCTCCCCATCCGAAGCCTCCCATCGGGCAACCTCCCATTTGAAAGCGAGAAACCTTTAAATCTGAATTTTTAAGTGTTATGTACTCCATAAAAAATCCTACTTTTTAAATATTTTTTTAAGAACTGCTAACGTTTTATCTAATACTTTGAAAACAGTTGCGAAAAACAACTTAATATCTGTTTTAAAGGAAACCTCTTTTACATATTTGAGCCTTAATGCATTTTTCTTTTTCAAGACATATTTTTCATACATCTCATCAGCATCAGAGTCACCCACAATTTCGTCCAGACTTATAAATGTTAAAGAACTGAAATCTGTAATTCCCGGACGAACATTCAGAATGTTCATTTCAAGAGCATCGTAATTATCGGTATATTGTAAAAGCTCGGGACGTGGACCTATAAAGCTCATATTACCGCTGATAATATTGAAAAGCTGAGGTATTTCATCTAATTTGGTTTTTCTTAAAAACGCACCAACTCGAGTTATGCGGCTATCATTTAAAGCGGTTGTACCTCCGCCTATTTTATCCGCATTCTTAACCATACTTCTGAATTTATTGATTTTAAAGGATTTTCCCTTATACCCGCCACGGTCTGCTCTATAAAAAACGGGCAGGCCGCTTTCAATAACAATACACAAACCGATAACTATGTAAAACGGTAACAGAACAATTGCAAAAACACAAGACACCACAACATCTATAACCCTTTTAACTACCTTGTTATAAAAGCTGTTGTAGCCATTTCGAAGTTCTTCCTCATTAAAGGTTAATTCTTCGTTACCAAGTAATTCTTGTATTTTTTCTTCTGTTTTTAGCCTTGTGGTAGCCGCCATTATAAAATAACCCTTTCTTTTAATCTATTTTTGGGCACACTTATACAAAATAATTCTACCACCTCTAATCAATTTTGTCAATTGAAACAATTTGAAAATACTTGTTACCTGACAAATAAAACCCAAAGTCTATTTCGTTAACGGCAGAGAAATAGTAAATTGTAGTTTGTGTGAATAGAATAATCGACTGTAAATTGACTTTTTCGTCAAAAAATGCTAATATGTAAAAAGCAAAACACGTTTGATTTTGTTAATTGAGGGGGGGAACTTGTGTTTTACTGAGAGCACAAGTGGAAAAATGTTCATAAGAGAATTTTTGGGTCTGTCAGGTGCGGACGGCGTCTCCTACTGGCGTGAGGCCGAGGGTGCATATTCCTGGCAACACCTGACCTTTGTTACAAGCTTGCTTATTATAATGACAATTTTGGCGGTCCTTTTAGGTCGCGCTTTCAAGGGCAAGACCGAGAAAGAAAAGAACAAGGTTTTAATCTGGTCGGCAATTCTTATCGATGCTTTTGAGATTTTTAAAATAATTGTTCTCTGTGCTAAAAGCCCCGACAACCCCGACCGTTGGCAAACGCTGTTGCCCTTGTTTTTGTGTAGTATTCAGTTATTTGCACTTCCGTTAGCGGCATTTACCAGGAATCGACTTAAAGAGGCATCGTTAGACTTTGTTATGATTTTCGGTATTTTAGGTGCCATCGTCGGTACATACGGTGCGGCTCAAAACTATGCCGTTTATCCCGTTTTCTCGCTTGAGAATGTTTCGTCGGGCATTACCCATTCGATTTCAGGTTTCGCATCGCTTTATATAATGATAAGCGGTATGCACAGTATGAAAAAGAAGAACATATCCGTCACCTGCCTAATACTCGCCTTCTTCTGCGTGCTGGCATACATCGTAAACATACTTGTTGATTATAATTATATGTTCTTGATGAACCACGACGGCACTCCCTATCAAATTTTCTATAATTTAGTCGACGGACACAAGGTTTTATATCCCCTTATAGTTGTAGGATTGTTTGTGATTTACATAGTTGCCTTTTACGGTGTTTACTATGCAGTTTGCAGAAAACACAAAAAGCCAACGGTAGAAACAGAAGAACAAGAAGAAAAAGAACCTGCGTTAGTAGGATGACAAATTAAGAGAGCTATTAGACTGTAATCTAATAGCTCTCTTAATTTGTTTTTATACAGTTTTCAAAATATCAACGTTTCTATTTTTAGAAAGTAAATTATTATTCCCACTCGCTTATATTCAATAATATTGAGAAAAGCAAGTTGTTCAGAGCCTAAAAATCGAGGCTTATATGTGAAGGAATGTTCAGCTTCTATAAACTCTACATATTTCAGTATCAAAATAGTATCACAAACCAGTGAAAAATCAACCTTTTATAACATAGAAACAAATAAGTCTTATAAAACTTCAAGTGTGAAAATAGAACACATTTCACTTTTCATTGCACCTAATAGTTACTCTTTGCTCTCCACCTTTTGTGCAGGTAAACAGAGTAAAATCCCATTCTCCAGACTTCATATCCGTAACGGCGGTTCCATCTAAAGTCGTGATTTCTTTAACGGAATAACGATGCTGTGTACCATATGCATCTACGAATGAAATTTCGTCACCAATTTGCAGTTGTTTTAGATTTCCAAAGTGACTCTTATAATTGTGCGCTGCGATAATGATATCATTTGTATCAATACTGCCTGTGTAACGGCATGGTGCTGTTTTTAACCTTGTGTAGTTCCATTCATCAAAAATAGGAAGTTCAATCCCGAGTTTTTCTATAGCCAATCTGCCGCAGAAGGCATCACCCTCAACAATGATAACCGGAGATTCCTCGGCATTATCTTGTTCTGTTTGCTGTTTCTCAATTTTTTCGAGCAAATCAGTTGCATTTTTGCCTGCATTATTATCTTCTACAATGTTATAAACATACCA